>DASUEL010000190.1:0-4030 GCA_036275095.1 Bdellovibrionales bacterium | reverse complement strand
CACGGCCTCAAGCATCGATCCGAATGCGGCTACACCAGAGTGTCTGTGCTCTATGGGCGAATACCTGAGAAACGGTAAATCATGCCCGCACTGGACACGGTCTGTGATGATCCGCTCGAACGTTTCGGAGCCGGGTTCGGCTATTTTGTGCCAGCGCAATCAAACGGGCCAAGCCAACGATCGTGATGCCGCCGCCCCCGGCGCTGGAAACGACCCGGATCTCACGCGATTCCGCTATTGCGCGATCGGCCTTGCGAACAAGGACGGCACGCAGAATTTGACTTCGACTCTTTATTATCCTCGAAAGTCGTTTCCGCCGGCCTCGCCCTCCGCGACGCTGCCACCGGTGACGGGCAGTCTAGCGGGCTCATTCAACCCGCCGTGCTCCATTCCGTTCGACGATCCGTCGTTACAGGACGGAACGGGCGTCTGCAAAGAAATCTTCTACAACAAGCCTGCGTTGATCGACCTCACCTGGAACGACTTGCCCGACGGTGATTATGAGCTTCGTACGATCGCGATGGATGCTTCGGGTAACGTGTCGAACGACTATTTCGTCCATAGATTCAAAGTCGCGGTTCCGAATCCGAACTGGGAGAGCTGTCCGCATTCGAGCACGTTGTGCCCGGGCCAAACGACGGTAAGGCCGAACCCCAATGACACAGCTTGCGGCTATAATTTTACTTGTGACGGAACTAAGCCGTGCTGCCCGCCGCCGGAGCTCCGCTGCCCGGCAGGTTCGCCATGCTATGCGTCCAACTCCTGCCCCGGCGGTGCCTATGACGGAACTCCCCAATGCCCGGGTTGTACGGGTACGTGCCCGACCTCGAGCGGGACGCGCGCGGGACAGGGTTGCCCCGACCGCAACACGTACTCCGCATGTCAGGTTAAGCTTGATGACTGCGGCAATGCTTGCCCCGCGGGATTGATGGACCCCAATTCGATTTGCCCCGCGAACAACTGCGGAGCTCTGAACGCTTGCGGCGCTGCATGCCCAATTACCGGAACGGCCTGTGGTTGCCCACCGGCCGGCACTTTGTGCACGAATCAAACGAAAGTAAAAGATGCGAGGGGCATTAATTGCCCGGGAACTCTGCCCGCGCCGGGCTGCCCGGCTCCCAAGGCGGGTGAAGTCGCGTGCGGCACGGTCGCGATGTCGTGCGATCCGACGGACCCGGGAGCGATCGCAAACAGCTGTACGAAGTGGTGCACGGTTGCGCCGCCGACGCCGACGCCGACGCCGACGCCGGCCCCTACTTGCGTACGTGAAGAGGTCTGGAAGCACAGCCCGAATGGCGGTTTTGAAGGTGGCGACGTCACGAATAGTGGCTGCCCCGCGCCTGAAAGCTACGGCACTGGCCCTGAGAGAGCGCCCGCCGGCCCCTGGGAGTTTCCGGATCACACGAACTTTGAGTTCTATGTCGATGCATGGTGTGCGTATGGAGACTGCGAGCTTTCTTTCAACGGAAGCACGCTCTGTACTCACAACGGTCCCGCGTTTGGTTCGAGAAACTCGTTCAACCCGAACTTGTGGGGACAGGATGTATCGACTTGGGGCCGCTCCGGTCCGAGCCCCAATAACGGAATGTGCGACACTTGGTGCCGCATCAACGTCGGCCTCATGGCCGATCGCTGCACCGGTGGTGGCGGCGGCGGCGCGACGCCCCCTCCGACTGCGCCTCCGACCTGTAATGGCACCTGCGACATAAATATTCAGAACCAAACGTGTACGGGCCGCATGGCCTCAGACTCCTGCGGTAACCCCGTTTGCCCAGGCAATCGAATTTGCAGCTGTACGCCAACATGCACGGGCTCGCGCAGCAGCCAGTATTGCTCGGGCGTCCCCACCGGTGAGAGCGACGGATGTGGCGGCACCTGCCGTGGTGACTACGATTGCGCCGGCTGCAGCTGTGATCCGGCCGTCGCTGCGAATACGTGTGTCGGCACGCCAATTGCGAACCGGTGCGGCCGAATGGGCCCGCCGACGAACTGCCAGGGCACAAAGCAGCCGGGTTGTGAAAATGGCGTTCCTGTTTGTGGCGGCACTTGCGCGGCCCCGCCCACGCCGTCCTGCCAAAACGAATGCGTGAACTCGTGGGATTGTGGAAGCGCGCCGATGTGCGATCCGTACTCGGAGTGCAGTATCGACCGTTACGCTTGCGTGACGCAGCCTTCAGGCTGCAACCAGTGCGTTTGGCAGCAATTCTGCCCGACCTGCCGACCGTACGACAACTACGGCTGTTTCACGGCCGGTGCGCTGATCGACACGCCTCGCGGCGCGATTCCGATCGAGCAGATCAAGATCGGTGATGAAGTTTACTCATATGACAACTTACTGAAGACACGCGTTCGCGGCCGCGTGGAGCGTGTGTTCACGCACGACGTGGAAATTTTCGGAATCGTCGAGCTCGAAGATGGCACCAAGTTCGAAGTGACCGCTGAGCATAAGTTCTATCTGCCGGAGCTCGAGCTCTACGAGGCTGCTGGCAAATTGAAGCCTGGCGACAAACTATTGCGCGATAACGGGGCTGGTGAGCTCTATGTCGAGGTGAAGTCGGTCGACTTCTCGAATGCCGAGCGCCGCGCGAAAGTTTACAACTTCCACGTCCCGTACTTCCAAAACTACTACGTGAACGGCGTGCTCGTTCACAACATCAAGATGCGGGATGTGGATTACCAGTACTACTAATAGAAAAGCCGGCTGAATTCGCCGGCTTTTTTGTTTCGAAGATCTCAAAGCCGGACTCCCGGCCCGAACTCACGAAATGGCTTGTTTGAGTGTTTTGCCGAGATCGGCGGGACTTCGCGCGATCGCGCAACCGGCGGATTTCAAAGCTTCGAACTTTGCCTCAGCCGTACCTTTGCCGCCGCTGATGATGGCGCCGGCATGACCCATGCGTTTGCCCTTGGGAGCCGTGGCGCCCGCGATGAACGCGGTGACCGGCTTTTTGAACTCGCGCTTGATGTATTCGGCCGCGTCTTCTTCGGCGCTGCCGCCGATTTCGCCGATCATGATCACGGCTTCGGTGCCCGGATCACGATTGTACATCTCGAGCACGTCGATGAAGTTCGTACCGTTGACCGGGTCGCCGCCGATGCCAACACAGGTGCTCTGGCCCAAGCCCAGCACCGACAGCTGATGAACGGCTTCGTACGTCAGGGTGCCGGAGCGCGAGAGCACGCCGATCTTGCCGGGCTTATGAATGTAGCCGGGCATGATGCCGATTTTGCACTGACCGGGCGTGATCACGCCGGGGCAGTTGGGGCCGATCAAACGCGTTTTTTTGCCTTGCATGAAGCGCTTCACGCGAACCATGTCGAGGACCGGAATGCCTTCGGTGATGCAAACGACGAGATCAAGGCCAGCGTCGACCGCTTCCATGATCGAGTCGGCCGCGAACGGTGGCGGAACGTAAATCACAGAGGCATTGGCGCCGGTTTTTTTCACCGCTTCTTCAACGGTGTTGAAGACAGGGAGATCGAGGTGGGTCGTGCCGCCCTTTCCGGGAGTCACGCCGCCGACCATTTTTGTTCCGTACTCGATGGCTTGTTGCGAGTGGAAGGTGCCCTGGGCTCCCGTGAAGCCCTGGCAGATCACTTTGGTGTTTGAGTTTACGAGAATGGCCATCTTACTTACCCTTCAGAGCGCCGACGACCTTTTGAGCCGCGTCGGTCAAGTCATTGGCGGCGATGATGTTCAAGCCGCTCTTGTTGAGAATCTCTTTGCCCTTGTCTGAGTTCGTGCCTTCGAGGCGCACGACCAGCGGAACCTTCAGGCCCATCTCGCGCGTCGCCGCGATGATGCCGTCGGCGATGATGTCGCACTTCATGATGCCGCCGAAGATGTTGACGAGAATCGCCTTCACGTTCGGGTCTTTCAGGATGATCTTGAACGCCGCGGTCACCTTTTCTTTGTTCGCGCCGCCGCCGACATCCAAAAAGTTCGCGGGCTCGGCGCCATGAAGTTTGATGATGTCCATGGTCGCCATGGCAAGACCCGCGCCGTTGACGAGGCAGCCGATGTTGCCGT
>DASUEL010000189.1:0-4902 GCA_036275095.1 Bdellovibrionales bacterium | reverse complement strand
ATCGATGCAGACATCTTGCCGTTCACTCCCGTAAAGCCGTCAGACCACGGCTCACTTAAGTTATCGGCGGGTAACCCAATGATTTTGAGGGGTAACGATGTCGCGTTGCTAAATCATGCTCGATTTACGTCGAGGATGGCGCGCGCGGTCGTGCCAGGATGAGAAGATCTGAAGCCACTCTCGACCTACGGTCAGTTTTCGGCTCTCGGCTCTCGGCTCTCTGGCCCCAGTTCTCTGGATCATATTGAGATACGGCGCGCATGGTTATGCCCTTAGCCCGAGCACAGAGCCCCGAGAGCTGGGAGCTGAGAGCCGAAAACTGATCGCGGATCGAGTCGCCTATCAGATCGCCATCGGTTTCGCATCGGGCGCGACCGTCAACGCCGCGCCCGTGGCGCGCTTGACATCGTCGATCGTAAGATCGGGTGCGTACTCGCGGAGGACGAAGCCTTTCGGCGTGACGTCGATCACGCCGTAGTCGGAGACGATCTGGTGCACGCAGCGCTGGCCGGTGAGCGGAAGATCACATTTTTTGAGAAGCTTGTGCGCGCCGGATTTGTCGACGTGTTGCATGGCCACGATCACGCGGCGGGCGCCGGCGACGAGATCCATCGCGCCGCCCATGCCTTTGACCATCTTGCCCGGAACCATCCAGTTCGCGATGCTGCCTTCTTCGTCAACTTGCATGGCACCCAGCACCGTCAAGTCGACGTGGCCGCCGCGAATCATCGCGAAGCTGTCGGCCGACGAGAAGAACGAAGCGCCAGGAACGACCGTCACGGTCTGCTTGCCGGCGTTGATGAGATCGGCGTCGAGCTCGCTCTCGCGCGGAAAGGCGCCCATTCCGAGAATGCCGTTTTCGCTTTGGAGCAGGACGGTCTTTTGCGGCGGAATGAAATTCGCGACCAGCGTGGGGATTCCGATACCGAGGTTGACGACGAAGCCGTCTTTAACTTCTTGTGCGATTCGCTTGGCAATTTGATCACGTGTGAGCGGCATGTTTCACCTCAAGCCCGGACCGTGCGGTTTTCGATGCGTTTTTCGAATTTGCCCTGGAAGATGCGCTGAACGTAAATCGCGGGCACATGAATGTGATCGGGATCGAGCTCGCCGGGGGCTACGAGGTGCTCGACTTCGGCCACCGTGATTTTGCCCGCGGTCGCAACCATCGGGTTGAAGTTGCGCGTGGTCTTGCGAAAGACCAGGTTTCCGAAGTGATCGCCCTTCCAGGCTTTCACGAATGCGAAGTCGCCTTTGATCGCTTTTTCGAGAACGTAGTCGCGGCCGTCGATATTGCGCACTTCTTTGCCTTGCGCGACCAGTGTGCCCACACCCGTCGGAGTGAAGAACGCCGGAATGCCGGCGCCACCCGCGCGCAGGCGCTCGGCCAGGGTGCCTTGGGGCGTGAACTCGACTTCGAGCTTTCCTTCGAGATAGAGACGCTCGAAGAGCTCGTTTTCGCCCACATAGCTTGAGATCATTTTTTTGATTTGCCCGTTCGCAAGCAGTAGACCCAAGCCCCAGCCGTCAATACCCGCATTATTCGAAACGCAGGTGAGGCCTTTCACGCCGGACTCCCGCAATGCCATGATGGAATTTTCGGGAATGCCGCATAGACCGAAGCCCCCGAAAAGCATGGTCATGTTGTCGCGAACACCTTCAATCGCTTCTTTCGCGCTTTTGACGACCTTGTTCACAAAACCTCCGCGTTCAAACTGGAGAGAGCAGTCTTGAAGCCAACGAATCTTCGCTCAATTAACAACGTTCGATCAGGAGCGCCGTTGCCTCGCCGCCGCCGTTGCAGAGACTCGCGACGCCGTATTTGCCGCCGCGGGTTTGCAGCGTGTTGATGAGCGTCGTGAGAATGCGCGCGCCGCTGGCGCCGATGGGGTGGCCCAGCGCCACGGCTCCGCCGGTCACGTTCATGCGGGCATGTTCGATGCCGAGCTCGCGCATGGCGACCATCGCGACGACACTAAACGCCTCGTTGATCTCCCAAAAATCGATTTGCGAAGCTTTGAGGCCCGCTTGATTCAGGAGCTTTTTCATCGCGCTTACCGGCGCCGTGGTGAACCACTCGGGCTCGTGCGAATGCGTGGCCTGCGCGAGCACGCGTACGAGCGGCTTCACGCCCATCTCGCGGGCATGCGCCTCATTCATCAGAACGACGGCAGCCGCGCCGTCGTTGACCTTACTGGCGTTCGCGGCGGTGATCGTGCCCGCCGAATCGAACGCCGGCTTCAAACCGGGCATTTTGTCGAACTTCGCCTTCATGGGCTCCTCGTCAAGCGTCACTTGAACGGTGTCTTTGCCGCTCGTAACCGAGACCGGCGTGATCTCGCGCGCGAAGGTTCCGTCTTTTTGCGCGGCTTGGGCGCGCTTGTAGCTTTCGATCGCGTACTGGTCTTGCTCTTCACGCGAGACTTTGTACTCTTTCGCGCAGAGCTCGCCGGCTTTACCCATGTGGAAGTTGTGGTACGGGTCCCAAAGCCCGTCTTTGATCATCGAATCGGTGAGCGTGCCGGGGCCCATTTTGGTGCCGCTGCGCGAGTTTTCGAGAAGGTGAGGCGCCAAGCTCATGTTTTCTTGGCCGCCGGCGATCACAACGGAGTTACGACCGAGCTGGATCGCGTCGGCTGCGAGCATGACCGCTTTCAAACCCGAGCTGCAAACCTTGTTCACGGTCGTGCAGTCGGTTGTCTTCAGGAGACCCGCCTTCAAAGCCGCTTGGCGCGCCGGCGCTTGGCCGAGGCCCGCGGTCAGAACGTTGCCCATCCAGCAGGACTCGACCTTTTCAGGGGAAAGACCTGATTGGCGGAGCGCCGCCGAGATCGCCGCGGCTCCCAGAGCCGGGGCCGGCGTTTGCGCGAACGCGCCTAGAAAGCCGCCGATCGCCGTGCGACTGGCGCCGACAATGACCACTGATTTTTCATTTGAGCCCGCCATGATGCGCTCCTTATACTGAAGAGAATTCGAACAATGACTTTTTCTAGTATGATTCGGAGACTGTTTCAACCCAAACCGCTGAGGCGAAATCGCGTTACGCTGATCGAGTCGGACGCGCGCGAGCACCCGGTTGGCCCGCTTCTCGCGGAGGTTTTACGGTACCCGTATTTTGATTTTCGAGACGAACAAGGTTGGCCGGAAGCGCCCGATCAATGCGTCATTTCGCGCGGCCCGAAGTATACTTTGAATCGAAAATATGATGGCCTGACAGTCGATACACGCACCATGAAAACGCAGGAGAGAGTCGAATGCTTAAGGCAGTGCTTGCAGCAGTTGGTTTCTTTACGGCGCTCAGCGCGGTAGCGGCGCCAAGCGAAAAGCTGGTCGAGCAGCCCGTGAAAACCATCAAAGGCCTGCGCGTCTCAGGCTTCAAAGGCAATCTCACATTCGTCTCAGCCGAGGGAGCCAACCTAACCGTTGAAGCACGCGCAAAGAGCGACGATCAGCTCTGGCGCCCGATCGTTGAAAACGTCGACGGCTGGATTCAGATTTCGGTTCAGGGGCCGCCGTCCAAGTCCGACTGGCGCAATGTGGCCATCCCGGCATTGGACCTCGACGTCAAAGGACCGTCGGTTCCATTGAACGTCGTCTGGAAAGAGGGCGACATCACGCTTAAAGGCTGGAAGGCCTCGGCGGTGATGACTCAGCACAAAGGCAAGTTTTTTGCCGAGGGCGGAGCCGCTCCACTCAAGATCAGCACGCTTGAAGGCGAAGCCAGTGTCACCGGGCACCAAGGCCGGGTGACCGTCGACAACTACAACGCACGCGTCACTTTGAAAAATGTCGATGGCGGCCTCGATCTCGAGAACTTTTCGGGCTTGCTCTCGGTGGACGCCAGCAAAGGCGACATCTCGCTCAAAGCGAGCAAAGGCCGTACGCAGATCACCGGGCATAAAGGCCGTTTCGAGTTCGATGTCTCCCAGGGCGAGATCGGAATCGCAAACTCCGAAGGGCCCGTACGCGGCCAGGGCGAGCAGGGCTCGGTCGCGATCGATCTTAAGGGCACGGCCGACGTAAAAATCAGGGCCGAATCGACGAAAGTGGCGATTGGCGTTCCGAGATCCTCGGGTGCCAAGGTCGACCTGGGCACGCAGGATGGGAACTTTTCAGTCTCATTTCCTCTCAAATACGACCGTATTGAAAAGACCAAAATCATGAAGGGCAACCTGGCCGGCAAGGACTCGGGGCTTATCTTCGTGCGTACCCGCTCGGGTGACATTCGCTTGAAGCCCGTTAAATAAAGTCGCTTTTCCCTCGGAGCTATCGAGAAAAAAGTCGGCGCCGGTCTCACAATCCATTGACTCGCCTTTTGCTTTGCATATATTGGCCACATGGCTAAAAAGAAAGTCGCCCCTAAGAAGGCAAAGTCCGCGAAACCTGAGAAGAAAAAGGCCGCCCCAGCGCGTCAAGCGAAGCCGGCTGCGAAAAAAGCGGCTGCGCCTCCTGCAAAGAAGGCTCCGGTCAAAGCAAAGCCCGCGCCGAAAGCGCCGGCAAAGGCCGAGAAGCCAGCGAAGGCCGCACTTCCACCGAAAAAAGAAGGCAAGAAGGGCGCGGCCGCCAAAGCTGAAGTGATCGCTGAAAAGGCAATTCCCGGCAAGAAGGGCAAAGGCGAAGGCAAAAAGGCTCCCAAAGAGCCCGTTCTGACCCCCGCCGAGATGGCGGCAGCCGAGGCCGAAGTCATTCTCACCAACGCCGATGGCAAGCGCTACTGCAAAGTGGGCGAGTGCGACGAGCTCGCGACGAGCGACAGCTACTGCCGGTACCACTACCTCCTCAACTGGAAGAAGATTCAACTGCGTAAGAAGATTCTCGCGGGCGACAAGCTCAACCGGTACATCGAAGAGCTCACCGCGCGCTACCCTGATAAGTACCTCGAGATGATCCGCAAGGATCTCG
>DASUEL010000188.1:0-7627 GCA_036275095.1 Bdellovibrionales bacterium | reverse complement strand
TAAGGTGAAGTTCATCCTGCGCTTTAAGGGCCGTGAGATGGCCTATCAGGAAGCCGGCCAGGCCACGATTCGCAAGGTGATGGAGGCCCTCTCCGACATCGCACTTGTGGAGAGCCCCCCGAAAATGGAAGGCAAACAGCTTTTTGCGCTCCTTGGACCGGATCCATCCAAAATCAAGGAATTCAAGAAGAAGACCACCGACGAGGCTCCAGATGCGGATAAAACGCAAACGGCGCCCGAGGCCGGTCATTCTCAGGGTGCCCCGGTGGCCGCTTCCGCCAAAAATAGGTAGCCCCAATATCCCAATGATGTTATGAAGATGGCCTGCGCAATGCCCCGAGCCGAGAGGCTCGGTGGGCCATCTTTAACAAAGTGTCGTCCTGAACGGGCTCAAGCTTGAGCTCACGTGCAGTGGGGATGACCGCCTTTACCGGTCGCAAGATCTGGGAAAAGAGCAAAAGGGGAAACAATGAAAGCCAAGACCCATTCCGGCGCAAAAAAGCGCATGAAGGTCACGGGCGGTGGAAAGGTCAAGCGTAAGCACGCTGGACGCAGACACCGTCTGATCTCAGAAAACCACAAAACGAAGCGTAAGTTGGCCAAAGGTGGATACGTCCACTCCGCCAACATGATTCAAACTGAGCGGATGCTCTTAATCTGACGGAGGTGAAACATGCCAAGAGTTAAAGGCGGTTTTACCAACCGCAGACGTCATAAGAAGGTTCTCAAACGCACCAAAGGTTACTATTCATCGGGCAGCCGTACGTACAAGATGGCCGTTCAGATGAACGACCGCGCTCTTGTGTTCGCGTTCCGCGATCGCAAAGTGCGCAAGCGCCAGTTCCGCGCGCTCTGGATCCAACGGATCAACGCCGCGGCTCGCTTGAACGGTACGACCTATTCGCGCTTGATCGCGGGCCTCGATAAGGCCGGCATCCTGCTCGATCGTAAGGTGCTCGCCGATCTGGCGACGACCGATTCAGCCGCTTTCTCTTCGCTCGTGAAGCAAGCCGGTCTTTAATTAGCCTTCGGGGTGGGCGTTTATGTCGTCTGATTCCTCTTCCGACTCTTCTTTTGAGCGGCGAAAGCAGGATCACATTCGGCTCGCGCTCGACCCTATCAATCAGGCCGCTGGCGGCAGCGGCCTCGATCGCATCGAGCTTCGTCACGAAGCGCTTCCCGATTTAGATTTTCATGACATTTCAATTCGCACGAAGGTTTTGGGCAAAGATGTGCCCGTTCCGTTTTTCGTGAGCTCCATGACCGCGGGGCACGCGCAAGGCGAAGGGCTGAACCTCGTGCTTGCGCGCGCCTGCCAGGCGCGCGGTTGGCCCATGGGGGTCGGCTCTCAACGCAAACAGCTCACCAGTACAGCTGCGGCGAACGAGTGGAAGCAGATTAGGAAGCTTGCGCCCGACGTTCTCATGATGGGGAATATCGGAATCAGCCAAGTCATCACATCGGACGTCGCTCAGGTGCAAAAGCTCGCAGACTCGGTCGGCGCATTCGCCATGATCGTGCATACGAACCCGTTACAGGAGGTTCTGCAACCCGAAGGCACCCCAATGTTCAAGGGGTCGCTTGCGGCACTCGAAAAACTGGCGAAGGCGCTTCCGATTCCGGTCATTCTGAAAGAGACGGGCTGCGGGTTCTCACGTGAAACTCTCAAGCGCCTCCTCGCGACTGGGATCGCCGCCGTCGACGTCAGCGGCTACGGCGGAACCCACTGGGGCCGGCTCGAGGGACAGCGGTCGAGCCGTACGGATATGCGCTATGTGACGGCGCAAACCTTTGCGCAGTGGGGTGTCTCCACGGCCGAATCGCTCCTGAATGCGGTCGAGCTCAAGCCTCGGTTTGAAGTCTGGGCTTCGGGCGGGGTTCGCTCGGGGCTCGATGCCGCGAAGCTGCTCGCCATGGGGGCCACGACCGTCGGATTCGCGAAGCCCGTGCTCGAAGCCGCCCTTCAAGGCGTGCAGGCGCTCGAGGCCGAAATGCAGCGTCTCGAGTTCGAGCTCAAGACGGCGCTCTTTTGCACAGGCTCCCAAGACCTAGCGGCACTTCGCTCAAACTCACTCTGGAGAATTAAAGATGGCCCACCAGCTTGACGGATTCTCCAAGCTCACGCGCAACCAGCGCCTTGAAGCCCTCGAGAAGCTCGGGCTTTTGGGCCAGGAAGATGTCGCGCGCTTGCGTGACGGGGAGACGCCGCCGCTCGACCTGGCGGAGCACTTCATCGAAAACGTCATCGGATATTTCGCGATTCCGCTCGGAGTCGCGCCGCACTTTCGCATCGACGACCGCGACTACGTGATTCCGATGGCCGTCGAAGAGACCTCGATCGTCGCGGCCGCAAGTCATACGGCCAAGTGGATCCGAAATTGCGGCGACATCAAAACAGAAACACTCGGCGAGCTGATCATCGGGCAGATTCAGCTGGCCCACGTCACGAATCCCGCGGCAATGGTTGCCGCGATCGAACAGGCGAAGAGCGACCTCATTCGTCGCGCAAACGAGGTCGTGCCCGGGCTGGTGAGCCGGGGCGGCGGCGTGCGCGAGCTCAGCGTACGAGTGCTCGCGCGGCCAGACGGCGACGGGTCCATGGTGGTCATCCACGTTCTGGCCGACGCGAAAGACGCGATGGGCGCCAATCTCATCAACCAAGTATGCGAAGGCCTGCGAGAGCCCGTCGAAGCGATCACACGCGCCAAAGTGAACATGTGCATTCTTTCGAATCTGGTCGACACGAAGCTCACACGGGCGATCATTCGCATCCGAAACATCGAGCCGTCGCTCGGCCGAGGCATCGCCGAAGCGTCGCTCTTCGCGCAGGTCGATCCGTACCGGGCGGCGACAAACAATAAAGGTGTACTCAACGGAATCGACGCCGTCGTACTTGCCACCGGCAATGACTGGCGCGCGGTCGAGGCCGGAGTGCACGCGTACGCCGCTCGCGGCGGGCGTTATGTCTCCATCACCCGTTGGTTCATGCACGAGCGCGATTTGGTCGGCGAGCTGATCGCGCCGATCGCGGTTGGAACCGTAGGCGGCATGACCCGGTTGCACCCGACTGCGCGAACGTGTTTGAAAATGCTGGGCGTAAGCTCCGCTTCGGAGCTTGCGCGCATTTGCGCCGCAGTCGGGCTCGTTCAAAACTTGGGCGCTCTCAAGGCGCTTTCGACGGTCGGAATCGTCGAAGGCCACATGAAACTTCATACGACGAATCTCGCGCTCGCGGCCGGAGCCGGCCAGCATGAAATCGCTGAAATGAAAAGCCGCCTGGAGCGCATACTCAAAACCCAGCGCCGCGTGACGCTCACTGAAGCCGTCGCGGCGCTCGAAGGACTACGCAGAGAAAAGGGGGTGGCCGATGTTCAGCCTTTCGGTCCCTAGTAAGACATTTTTGATCGGTGAGTACAGCGCTCTCAATGGCGGGCCCGCCCTTTTGCTCGCGACGCCGCCGCGTTTCGTACTGAGGTCGTCGCTCTGCCTGGGGCCGACGTGCCGGCGAACGGGTCTCGAGGGCCAGGGCCCCGCGTCCGTTCTTCTGAGAAACCCTGCCTTCGACGATTATGAATTTCACTTCATCGACCCGCACGGCGGGCGGGGCGGGCTCGGGGCTTCGAGCGCGCAGTTCGTGCTGCTGCATGCCTTTTATAACTGGCTGAAGTTTCAGCCGACCAAGGCCGACCGGCTGCTCGGCGCCTACCGCGACGTGGTTCGCTCGCAAAGCGAAGTGATGCCGAGCGGGTACGACGTGCTTTCACAGTTCAAGGGACACTTGAGCTTCATACACTGGAAGGCTTCGCAATTCGACACGGTCGAATGGACGCTGACCGGAATCGACGTCATTCTTATTCGTGGGCCCAAAAAAATCGCCACCCATACGCACCTTAAGGAGCTAGCGCTCAAAGACACGAGCGAGTTCGAAGGGCTCGCGCTCAACGCTTACAGAGCCATTCAGCTGGGGCAGCAAGAAGACTTCGTACGTAGCATTCAGGAGTTCTCGGGCGCGCTGCGAGCCCATAAGCTCACGATTCCTGAAAGTGTCGACATGCAGGAGCTCGTTGCCCGTCAGCGCGGCGTGCGCGCGGTCAAGGGCTGCGGTGCTCTCGGCTCGGATGTCATCGCCGTGGTCGTGGAGCAAAACGAAAAAGCCCGCGTGCTAGCCTGGCTTGAATCGCAAAGGTTCGAAGTCGTTTCGATGCTGAGCCAGCGCTGTCAAGGGCTGAAAGTCGACGAGATGAGCCACGACGAGCTGCAATCTAAGTTCGAAGCCGAGATCAACTTTTATCGTGAAGAGCCGTCGGGAAGCCCGCGCGCGTGACTTGGACGGCCGCTAAACCCGCAAACATCGCGCTCATCAAGTACATGGGCAAGAGCGCGGACAACGTTCCGTTGAACCCGTCTTTGAGCTTCACGCTCGACGCGTTCACGACGACTGTCGAGATCGAGCGCATCGAAGGCAAAACCGACGAGTGGGACCAGTCGGTGCCGCTCTCCGAAAGAGATCAAGCGAAGTTTTTGAAGCATTTGAGTTTTTTGAAGGAAACGTTCGGTGAGACCGCGGCGTTTCGCGTTCGTTCGCGCAACAACTTTCCGGCGCATTGCGGGCTTGCGAGCTCGGCCAGCAGCTTCGCGGCCCTCACGGCTTGTGCCGCGAAAGCGATTTCCGAGCTCCAGGGCCGCGGCCTCGAAAATCCGGATACTCTAAATGCCTTGAGCCGCCGCGGCTCGGGCTCTTCGTGCCGCTCGTTCTATGCGCCCTTTGCGGTATGGGACCGCACCGGCTGCCGCCCGATCGACCTTGGTATGAAAACGCTGCGCCACCAAGTGGTCGTGGTCGATGCCAGTCAAAAAGAGGTCTCGAGCAGCGAAGCGCACAAGCGCGTGTTGACGAGCGGCCTTTGGGAAGGCCGGGTCACGCGAGCGGAGGCGCGCTACCAAGCGGTCATCGAGGGTCTTAGAGGTGGCCGTTGGGCTGAGGTTCATGAGCTCGTTTGGGCGGAATTCTGGGACATGCACGCACTCTTCGAGACGAGCTGCCCGCCGTTCGGTTACATGAGCCCTCAAAGCCTTGAAGTGCAAAAGCGCGTGCGCGCGCTTTGGAAGCAGACCGGCGACGGACCGCTCGTGACGATGGATGCGGGCGCAAACGTTCATCTCTTATACCGCGAAGACCAGCGCGAGCTGTGTCTGAAGTTCCGCCGTGATGCGCTTCGCGAATTCAAAGTACTCGGAGAAGGGGAGCGGGTTTGAGCCTTCAGCCGTTCTTTCAGACGACTGTACACGGAAAGTTCATCGTCGCAGGCGAGCATGCGGTTTTACGCGGCTCGCCCGCGTTAGTGTTTCCGGTTCGCTCCCGGCAGCTGAGCCTGAAGTACATGCCGTCGCGGCGGCCGCTCGAAATCAAGAGCGCCCAGGAGGGCCAGGTCGAGCTGATCGCGATGGGCCTCGTCGAGAAAGCGCTCTCGCTGCTCGAGCACTCGAAGTCGGAGCTGCAAGGCGAGCTGATGTTCGACAATACGATTCCGGTGGGTAGCGGGCTGGGTGCTTCGGCCGCGCTCTGCGTTTCGGTGGCGAGGCTTCTCGAGTGGAAAGGCTGGCTCAACTCCGAAGAGCTTTATGAGTTCGCGCGCGAGCTCGAAAATATATTTCACGGAGAGAGCAGCGGAGTCGACATCGCGGTCGCGGCTCTCGATACGCCGATTCTCTTCGAGCGGGGCGGGCGGAGGCAGAAATTCAAACCGGCCTGGACGCCGCATTGGACGCTCTCGCACTGTGGAGCCCGAGGGCTCACGTCGGACGCGATCGCGAGGGTGAAGCAGCTAATCGCGGATGAGCCCGAACGGGCTGCGATGCTCGATGCGCAAATGAAGGCGTCGGTGCTGGCCGCATGCGAGGCGCTCTCGGCTCCAGGTGGAGAAGCGCTGTTGGCCAAAGCGCTCAACGAAGCCGGCCGGTGCTTTCGTGACTGGGGGCTGACTCAGGGGCTGCTCGATCAAAAGATGAACGAGCTGCGCGAACGGGGTGCTCTTGCAGTTAAGCCGACCGGCTCAGGTCTTGGTGGCTATATTTTGAGTCTCTGGCCTGGGGAGCCGCCGGCCGGTCTGAACCTCCTGAAAATTTGAGTGCAAAGCCGCGCGTTCGATTTGCGGCTCAAGAGAGCGGATGCTTCGTGCGATAGCTGAACATCGCGAGCGCGCCCGCCACCGTCACGTTGAGCGATTCGATCTTATTCGTCGTGGGAATTCGCAGCCGCTTCAGGCGGGCCGAGTCACTCGGAAGCCCCGGGCCTTCTTCGCCGAGCAGAAGCCGCGCGTTTTTGGGCCAGCTGAAGCCCGTGAGATCATGGCCGCTCATATCGAGCGCGAGCGTGCCCTCGGGAGGTTTAGCCGCGACGTCGCGAATGGATGGGCCATTCAGAAGCTCGAGAGCAAACGGGTTCGTGCTGAGCGCCCGCACGCATTTTGGATGAAACGGGTGGGCGCACTCTTTGAGAAGCACGACGCGCGAAAGACCGAAGCCCAATGCCGAGCGCAGGAGCGCGCCCAAATTGGACGGGTCGCCGACCGGGCAGAGAAGCTCCAAGGAGCGGACTTCCGTATTTGGGTTCCATTCGGCGAGCTGCGGGAGCTTTGCCACCAAGATCGGCGCGTTCGTTCCGAACACGTCGATTTCGTCGAATAGCGGTTTGGAGAGCGCGAAGCCGCGTAGCTGCTTCGGAAGATTTTGGGTGGTGACCTCGGTGGCATCGTGCTCGGGTGGCTCGATCAGTTCGAGCGCGTACTCGGGGTTTTGCTCGAGTGTTTCGTGCACGACCTTCGCGCCGAAGAGCAGAAACTGGCCGTGCTTTTTGATGCCGCGGCTGGTGAGAAGCTCTTTCCAGCGTTTGAAGTTTTCGTTTTGCCCGCTTTGAATCATAATTTTTCGTAAACGAGCATGCGCCGCTCGTGAGGCGTGTGGGGGAGCGTGTAAGGCTTGTCTTCGATCAGCCGGAACTTCGTGCCCCATTGCTCTTCGGCCTCTTTGATTTCAGGACCGACGTTTGGCCCTTTCATCAAGTAGAGCTTTCCGCCTTTTTGCAGGCAGTTCTGAATTTGCGAAAGTGTCAGCGAGACTTCGGCGAAGGCGCGCGTGATGACGGCCGGTACCGGGTACATGAAGTCGGCATTCACTTGACGGCCGATGATGTCGAGCTTTTCGAGCTTTAAGATCTCGCGCACGCGCTTTAGAAACTCGACGCGTTTTTGCACGCCTTCGGCCAGAATGATCTGCTCGTCGGGATAGAGGATTTTGAGCGGAATGCCGGGAAACCCGGGACCCGTGCCCACATCGAGGAGGGGAAAACTCAGCTTCACGATGCGCGGAACGATGAGGCAGTCGACATAATGTTTGATCGCGACTTCGCGAAGCGTGCGCAGCCGGGTCGAGTTGTGCGACGATTGCTCTTCGAGCAATAGAAAGAAAAACTTCGTGAGCTTTTGAAGCGTGTCGGCGCTCAAGTTTTTGAGATCGTGGTTGTAGAGAATGTCGGCGATGCGATCGTGGGCCTCTTGAAAGCTGAGGGGTTTGGCTTCGCTTTGCCGGCGGGTTTTGAACTGCGGCCCGCGGTTGTCATTGTTTTGCG
>DASUEL010000187.1:0-5883 GCA_036275095.1 Bdellovibrionales bacterium | reverse complement strand
CCTGAGACCGCGTTTGCGCGCTGACCATCATGATCGAAAGCCCCAAAAGGCTCAGAAGAGTGATGGCGATAGCCACTTCAATGAGTGAGTAACCGCCGGCGCCACGTATAGCCGCGCCTCTGTTGGCTCCTTCACTTTTCGTATCGAGACGAGTCACTTTAGCCTCCCGCGCTTATCTTCTGGACGAAATGTCAAAAGTTCGACAAGTCACAAAAGATTTGGCGTTTTCGTACGCCCCATGACCCTATAAAGAGCAAGGACTGTGCGGCCGGGACCGATTGAGATGCAGGACCTAAAGCGTGGAATTCAGCCGTGAATTCACGGCTGTTTCAGAGTGACTCGAAATTCTCATTGCGGGATCGCGTGGAGAGCGCGGCTTAAAATGGAACGAACCTCAGCTCGAAAGCTGGCCTTGTAGCACTTTGAGAAAAACGTCGAGTGCTTTGAGCGACTTCAGGTTTTTCGGGAAGTAGCAGATCATGTCGACCGAGTACTCGAAGTCTTCGACTTCGATTCGCTTGAGGCGCCCGGTGCGTACCTGCTTGCGAATGCTGTGCGCAGGAAGGAATCCCCAGCCCACGCCGCTTTCGATCACGCGCTTGACGGTTCCGACGTTCGAGGACTCGAACACCGGGCGCAAGTGAAGACCCGCGCGTTTGACCTCTTTGCTGAGCGCGTTTTCAAACCCGGGATACTCCGAGCTGAGCCACGCGATCGGGCGGCTCGCGAGATCTTTGATCGAGATCTTCGTCGTCGCCGACTGGTACTCTTTGGGACTCACCGCAAGCCACATCTCGTCGTGCGCGACAAAACGCGCTTCGTACGAAGAGGTGGATGCGCCATATTCTTTTTTGACATCTGGAAGTACGGCGAGGTCGGCTTCACCCGATGACAGCCATTCGAGAATTTCGCTGCCGCCGCCATAGCGAAGCTTCAAAGCCACGTCTTGATTGTTCTTCAGGAACAAACCGAAAATCGGGCTGATCAGATGGAGGCCGATGGAGTTGAGCGTTCCGATGCGAAGCGGGCCTTTGACTTCGGCACCCACCGTTTGCACCGCGAGCTCCGCTTGCTGAACGAGATACTGAATGCGTTTCGCGTAATCGAGAAGCACCTCGCCCGCCGGAGTCGGGGTCACTTGGCGCACGCCCCGCACGAGGAGCTCGATTCCTAATTCATCTTCGAGCTGGCGAATTTGCTGACTCACCGCCGACTGCGTCAAAAATAACTTCTGAGCGGCGGCAGTCATCGATTTTTCATTGAGTACGGCGATAAAAGTTGTGAGCTGCTGTAGGTTCATGGATCACCGCCCGTGCCTGCTGTTTGGAAGCTTCCAAACGTCCTATTAGGTTCTCTAATAGTAACACCAAAAATTAATAGGTTGCAATGAAACACCCTGTGTAAGTACTACAACCTCACTCGAAGCGCCAGCCGGAAGCGGCGGGATGTTTCGGAAAAGGGGGGACAAAATGCAGAATGCGAGCCGTGCTCCGAACATGAAAGTTCAAGTCAGCAGAACGCCAGGATCGGCGACCAACAAGTTTAAATATGCACTCTTAACGGCCGCGGTTATTCTCGTGCAAGTCGGTTGCGCGCAGAAAGCGCCGCTTGCTTGGAAGGACGTTCCGGCGGGGCAAAGCCCGCAAGCGATGGGCATCGTCGTCGACGGCGCCTCGGTTGCCGAAATGACCAACCTCGAAACCGAGGGCGGTAAGATTCGGGAAATTTATGGCCGTGCCGGAATGTACGAAGTTTTCGGCCTCACCGCCGAAAAAGTGAAAAAGTCTGTCGGAGCATCCGCTCGCGTCTACGAAAATAAGTTTCTTCCGCACAAACAAAAGGTTCTCCCGTTCCAAAACCGGATCCCACATTGCGATCAGCTCGAGGAGGTTCCGGAGTTTGGGTTCGTTTCCGAGCCCGCGGCTCTGGCAGCCACGGGCGACGAGGGCCCGGTCACATACAAGCGCAATGGCCGCAAGGTCGTAATCAGCCTGGGTGGAACCGGCCTTTCGCAGATCAAGTATAAACTGGGCCTGGTCTCGGCACCCGACTTCTCGGCGCTGAGCCCCGAACAACGGGGAAACGGCCCGCTCATTTCAGAAAACGGCCCGCTTGAGTTCACGCCTGACGAAATGGGACAATATATTGTCGCTGTCATCGCGCAACTTCCGCAGGGCTCGATGGCTCCCGGCTGCGCCCGCCTGATGGCTTTCGGCGTGACCGACGACGCTCCTTACTTGGGCCCCGCCCCGCTGGCGAACTTGCCGGTCGACCAAAAGGTAAAGGCGTTTCCGCATTTGGCGGCGGTCGGTGCCGATAAGGCATGGCCGACGACTCAAGGGCAAGGCGTGCTGATCGCGGTCGTGGATTCGGGGATCAACTACAACCACCCCGCCCTTCGCAACAATATCTACGTGAACCCGCGCGAAGTCGCCGGCAATAACCGCGATGACGACGGCAACGGGCTCGTCGACGATACGGTCGGCTGGGACTTCGCAAATAACGACGCCTACCCGTTCGACGATTACATGCACGGCAGCCACGTGATGGGCCTCGCGGCGTCGGCCGTGGGTGTTGCTCCCGAAGCGAAAGTCATGGCGATCAAAGGCCTCGGAATGTTCGGCGGCGACGTCGGCTCCATCGTGGGCGCGATCAAGTACGCCATCGACTCGGGCGCAAAGATCGTCAATCTCTCGCTCGGAAGCTACGTTCCGAACCCGGCGCTTCAAGAGATCATGCGCTACTCCGAAATGCGTGGCGCGCTCGTCGTGATTGCCTCGGGCAATGACGGCCTGTCGATCGAACAGAAGCCCGTGTTCCCAGCTTCGTACAAAAACGACAACCTGCTCGTCGTCGGCGCGACTGATATGATGGGCACTATCACGCCGTACAGCAACTGGGGCGATATCTCGGTTGACGTGATGGCTCCGGGCGGAACCGAGCAAGAAGGCATCCGCTCCACTTACTATGCGAACGGACGCAATCAACTTTGGTATGCCGCTCACGGCACGTCGTTCGCAGCACCGGTCGTGACCGGTGTGGCCGCGCTCGCATGGGCCGCGCACCCGAAAGCGACCGCACTTCAAATTAAGAAATTGTTGATAGACCGGGGAGCTCTCCGCCAGGAATACCGGGGTAAATGTTCGTCGTCGAAATTCATCGACGCGCGAAACCTGACGGCGAGTGGCTTGGGACTTTTACAGTAAATATGATCCGGGGGCGCGAGCTTCCGGGTTGTGACAGGTTCTGTGGCGAGCGAAAACTTCGGTTTTCTGGAGCCACAGTACATGGAGGGGGGAAGGCGGAGAGTACGCCGACGGAATGTTGATTGCGGCCCATCGATGGGTGAGCTGACTCAGCAATTATGGCGTCTCTCCGCCTTTGATTTTGGTTGGGCGCGCGTTCATGCGCGCCTTTTTTTGTCTCAGATCGAGACAGTCTCAACCTGAATGGCTCAAGCAAATTTGACAAGAGGTGCCGGCCTGTTACCATGAGTTCATGGCCGCCACCCGATTCTTCATCCTGAGTGCGCTACTCTGGCTGCTCCCGTTGTCTGCTGATGCCAAGCTGTTTCGAAATGCGTACGTGAGTTTTGAACTGCCCAACCGCTGGGAATGCCGCCTGGAGGGCACCGAGTGGGTTTGTTCCAGTCTTTTGCGGGACAGCTCCCGTGAAGCCATCATCATTCTGACCGCGAAAGAGGCCGGCCCTTCCGACACTCTCGAAGCGTACGAAGCTCACCTTAAGACACCTCGCGTTATCCCAGCCACCAAAGGCAAGCCGAGCCGCTCGGCCTTCAAGCATCTCAAGAGGCGGCAAATCGGCGGCAGCCAGTGGGTGGACTCAATGCACCTGGGGAGTGAGATTCCCAACTATTACACTCGCTACATGGCGACCGTGAAAGACCGGCTCGCGATTCTCGTGACCTTCAGCGCCCACCAGCGGCACTACTCGAAATACAGCCAGGATTTTCATCGTGCGATCGAAAGCTTGAATGTCATCGCCTCGAAGAGCCTTTTTGACGTGACGCCAACCGCACCGACCGGCGGGCTCGCCGGCGGCGGGGAAATTATCGGGCCTCCGGGTGGCGGCATCGTCGACGACTCAGGCCTCGAGCTTCCGCCCGAGCCTACGGGCGGCGGAAACGGCATGAAAATCATTGCCGGCGCCCTGCTGATCATCGCGATCGGCGGCTACTTCGTCATGAAGAAACGCTCCTGATTTTTACCGGAAAAAGACTTGCGCATTGCGGGGCCATTGCATAGTTATGGCCCTCCGATGGAATACTCTGAAATTATTGAGCGCGCCTTAAACTCCCCTTGGACTCTGATCGCCGTGCTGGTTAGCGGCGCGATTCTTTTCGTGTTCATGATGCGAGAAGTGGCGGCGTGGTTTTTCAGAATCTCTTCGCTCGAAAAACGCATCGTTCAAATGCAAGAAACGCTCAGCCGCATCGATGAGCGCTTGACCGCGGAGCTCACGCGCGCGGGCTCGGCTCAGAAAAGCGCGCTCGATCTCATCGAGCGCACGCACGCGGCGCCCGGCGAGCCCAGGCGCGAGGCGACGCTGCCAGAGGCGCCCGCGCCAGACGCGGCGAAACCGAGTAAGCCCGGCTCCTTTCCGTTGCAGCATTGAAGCTCGTTCGTGTGCGCACGCCGCCGCTCAGCGATTCGCGCTGAGCACACCGCTTTCGGCCTCATCGGCCGTGCCTAACGTGATCGCCCGATTGAGCAGAATCTCCACGCCATCCACCCGCTTACGCAGCTCCGCGGGCTCTTTCAGCGAGCCGACGGCGGCTTCGGGCGCGAAACTCAGAGTTTCGAAGTCCCGAAGCATGAGCTTAAGCTTGTCACCGAGCTCTTGCTTGATGCTGGGCGGGAGCTTGTCCCAGAGCTTCGAGACTTCGAGGTTGGCACCCTTTTCGCCCGCGAGCTCCGCGAGGATGAAATAGATGATGTTCGTCGTTTCGGCACCGACGGAGCGCCAGTTTCCGGCCTCGAGAAATTTTCGGACTGTCTTGAAACGTTTGGAGGCACGCTCCTTGAGGCTGCGTTTGCGCTGGCCGATTCCGAACTCACGCATCGTCTTCCAGCCGAGCAGGAGCAGAATCAGCGCGTACACGCCGGCCCAAGTGGCAGCGGCCCTTGAGCCCGAGAGCGATTGGCCGTCGTCCCATTCGAGAATGAGCTGGGGACCCACCGGCTTGCGGGGGCCCGCGTCCGCGCCGCCGACGGCCGCGGTGGTACTGGTTTGCGTGGGGTTGCCCCGGCCCGGCGTGATTTGAAGCTCGATCGCCGGTGCCGTTTTCTGCACGTACTGCACTTTCTTCGGGTCGAAGAGCGCGACCTCGATCGCGGGGATCTCAATTTTGCCTTCCTGCCGGGGAATTAGAAGAAGTTCGAACTCCTTGTAGCTGTTGCCCTCTTTGAAAAATTTCGTTTCGGCTTTCGTGTCGTAGAGCTCCAGGTTCGGCGGCAGAGCCAGCTGCGGGAGCTCGATCGTCTTCGCGTTGCCGCGGCCCTCGAAGCGAAGCTTGTACGAGAACGGCTGGTGCGCCTGCACGGTGCGAGACGCGAGAATCGGCCTGACTTCGAAGTCACCGACGCCGCCTGAAAAATTGGGCGGCCGCCCTGCCGTCGGAAGCGGCTTCACCTTCACGTTCACCTCGGGACTCGCTTTCGTGAACGCCATCGGCTGGCCCATGCCGAACACACCCGCGCCACCCATGATGACGTTGCATTTCGCCTTGTACGTGTCGATCAGGGTTTGCCCGTCCTTGATCGGAAAAAGTGCGTACGACACCAGCAAGGCTTTCTTGTACGGAATGCCGTTGACGATTTCTTGCTGAAAGTTCAGGCGGGTCGCGAGCTCGATGTCTTCTTT
>DASUEL010000186.1:0-7030 GCA_036275095.1 Bdellovibrionales bacterium | reverse complement strand
GCGATCCCGCCGACGTGCACAGCGATTCGCGAGATATCGAATACATTCTGCAGATTCTGAACGTTTACTTTCCATCGGCGAACGTGACCAAGGCAGATTTGGTATCGAGCTATTCCGGCGTACGCCCTCTCGTCGCGGACTCAGGCGCGACCGAAAGCGCGACCAGCCGCGAACATGTCATCATTTCCGATCCGCGCAACGTGACGTTCGTGGCGGGCGGCAAATACACGACGTATCGCCACATGGGTGAGCAAACGGTCGATGCCGCCTTGACGGCGTTCTCACTCGAGGACCGTGTTCGGTTCGGGCGAAACGACACGAAGAAGCCACTGATTCCGGAGGCGAGCCCATCCAATCTGCAGCGCGCACGGCTCCTCGCGCCTCGCTGGGCCGAACAAAGCTGGTTTACCGAAGCCGAGACCGCCACGCTCGCCGAGCGCCACGGAATGGAAGCCGAACGGATGATTCACGAGGCACTCCGTCTCAAAATCAAGAATGTTTGGGAGGTCGAAGCCCGCTTCGCCATACAAAACACGATGTGCATTGGGCTAGATGACTTTTTCATCCGGCGCGTCCCGCTATTTCTCGTGCGCCGCGATCATGGCCTGAGCGAAGCGGAATCAATCTCGAAAACATTCGCGAGCCTGCTGGGCTGGAATGAAAGCGAACGGCAGAGCGGTCTCGAAGCCATACAAAAACACATCCGCCACGAGCTCTCCTGGCAGACGCGGCTCGCATAACGCGCGAGCGTTCAGACTTCTTTCCGCAGACTTTTTATGACCGAAATGATTTTCGTCGCGTTCGTGAGACCGTAGTTCGCGAGAAATTTCGCGAACGTCGCGCCGCCTTCTTTCACGATATTGAGGTAGCCGTTCTTCATAATGTTGAACACGCTGCCGACAACCGCGATGCGCACGCCGCCGGCCAGGTATTCCTTCAACACCAGTATTCCCAGCTCGCCCACGTCCTCACCGGGATTCTGCGCCAAAACCTCGATCGACTCGGGTTTGATGTAGAACACGACATCGTGATTTTTCGCGGGGCGCTTTTCGAGCGTCGGTTTTCCGTTGTCGTTATAGAGCGTGCACTCGATTTGATGCCCGATGACGATGCTGATTTCGACACCCCGGCGCAGATGAACAAGCGCGCGTTGGGCGGCGGGACGGCTTTCAAGATACTGCTTAAGCTTTTCGAACGTGGCGACTGGTGCTGTGTGCTGAGGCATTGCCCCTCCCTGACCTTCAAGGAAACATGTCCTACACGCCTCGTTCAAGCAGCCTTGCGGCGCATTATGTCCTGGAAAACAATTGAGGTAACGTCTTGTCAGGACCAACGACTTATGGCCTACTTGTTAGAGTATTCACTTCCATTCGAAAGGTTTTATCCGTGGTGTTTGGGATCGTTTCTCCGAATATTTTTCCAATGACATTGCAATCGACCTCGGAACCGCGAACACGCTCGTTTATGCCAAGGGCCGCGGAATCATTCTCGATGAACCCTCGGTCGTCGCCGTACAAAAAAACTACCGCGGAATTCAGAACCGGGTGCTCGCCGTCGGAAAAGAAGCGAAAGAAATGCTCGGCAAAACTCCCGGCAGCATCGTGGCAATCCGCCCGATCAAAGACGGCGTCATCGCCGATTTCGAAGTCACGCAGTCGATGCTGAAATACTTCATCTCGAAATCGACGGGCCATCGCAAAAGCTTCATCCGCCCGCGTATCATCATTTGCGTGCCTTACGGCATCACCCAAGTTGAAAAACGCGCGGTGAAAGAGTCGGCTTTCTCGGCCGGCGCGCGCGAAGTTTATCTCATTGAAGAGCCGATGGCCGCCGCGATCGGCGCGGGTCTTCCGATCACCGAGCCCAGCGGCAACATGGTCGTCGACATCGGTGGCGGCACCACGGGCGTCGCGGTGATCTCGCTGGGCGGTATCGTGTACTGTAAGTCGATCAAAGTCGCTGGCGACAAATTCGACGAGGCGATCGTCAACTACGTACGCCGCCAGTTCAACTTGCTCATCGGCGAGCGCACAGCCGAAAACATCAAGATCGCGATCGGCAACGCCTATCCGTTCGAAGAAGAGAAAGTCATGGAAATCAAAGGCCGCGACCTCGTCGCCGGCGCTCCCAAGACCATCGAAATCACGAGCACGCAAGTTCACGACGCTCTCATGGATCCGCTGAACGAAGTCGTCGACGCGGTCAAGACCGCGCTCGAGAAGACGCCGCCTGAGCTGGCCTCGGACATCGTCGACAACGGCATCGTGCTCACGGGCGGCGGCGCATTGATGTCGCAGCTCGATGTTCTGCTGCGTGAGCGCACGGGCCTTCCCGTTTCAGTCGCGGAAGATCCGCTCACGTGCGTCGTGCTCGGTTCAGGAAAAGTTCTCGACGAATTGAACCTGCTCCGCCAGCTGGCGACGGACTAATAAGACATGAGCGACACACAAATCAAATCTGTCGCTCTGTTTTTCTTCTTTGCATTTTTCGACGAACAAAAATCTCTCGATCTCACGGCGCGGGTCATTCGACTCGTGCGCAAAAAAGCCAAGGGCGCAGAAGTTCCTCTCGAAGTTCTCATCGTCCAGGCCGCTCAAAAAGTTTTAGTCAAAGAAGCGAAACGCACTGATGTAGCTCCGCCGCCGCAAACTCTGCAGACCCTCCAGATTCCCGACGAGACCCAGCTCGGGTACCTGCACGCGCTGAGACGGAAGATCGCGCTCGATGAATATTCGGCCCTCGTCTGGACCCACATCATCGGCTTTCCCGAACCGGCGCTGGCCGCGGGCCTCGGCTCCACGGTCGGAACCATCCGGCACCGAAACGGAGCCGCCCTGCGCACACTGGGACAGATGATCCCTCCCGACGGAGGCGCCCGTGGCATCTAGGGAGCTGAGCTGTTTTCTCTGCCGTGAAATGCTCTACGAATTTCAAGTCGGCGCCCTCGACGAACGCCGAAGGCACGCGGTCGAGCGGCACCTTTCTGTCTGCCAAGACTGCACGCGGTTGCTGCAAGAGTCGCAGCGCGCGGCTCATTACCTCGGAACCCTCACGCAATCCAAGATTTCGACCAAAGCGGTGAACGATCTCAAAGGCTACAATCCGCTGCTCGTTCACCGCAAAGGATGGCGCCGGCTCCCCGAGTCGCTGCGCTGGGGGCTCGAAGCCCTTCTGGTCGCGCTGATCATCGCAGCCGGTTTTCATTTCGGCTCCCAGTGGTTCTCGAATCGCGAAAAAACGAAAGCGAGCCAGGTCGTGCTCGCCGAGGGCGAAACGTTGCCGGGCGAAGCAGGCGTCTCGAACCTTCCAGAAGACAAGCTCGCCGACGTCGATGCCGAAGAGGGTCTTGAAGGCGCGGACAAAAGCGAGTCGGGCGAGACCGAAGCCGCGACCGAAGAAACTCCGCAAGAGGTCGCGATGCAAGCCGCCGCCACGACAGCGCCGGCGCCGGAAGCGTCCGCAGCACCGGTCGAGACGCCCGCGGTGATCGCCAGCGGAACCATCACGCCCGCAGATTACAAAATTCCCCAGCGCCCACTCGTGCTTGCTCTCAATCCGCCGGCGACCCCCGCCGCACAGGCCGTGGCGGCGACAGTGCCGGCCGCAACGCCCCTTCCGGCGCCCAAGACCGCATCTTCACAACCCGCAGCCGTCTCGTCGGCGGTCCCGGCCGAGGGCAACGGCTTCGTATATCGGATGGCGATGAGCGTTCGCGGCGTCGATCGCGTCACTCCCGAACTGAAGTCCGCGATCGAGGCGTTGGACGGGCAAAAGGCCGGCCAGGTCCAGCTCGGCTGGAAGAAGCCGGGCGGCAGCTACTTCCATTTCACTCTACCTGAGGCCAATTTCGACTCTCTCATGAAAGATCTTCGGGCTTTTGCCCAGGTCCGACACAGCAAAGATCCGCACAAACGGGTTATGCCCCCGGGCACGATTCGTATTATTCTATGGGTGGAGGAATTGGACGCTCCTAAGAGCGCGCCGGTCCCGTCGTCAGCTCCCGATGAAGCCGACTCCGAAGCGCCAGCTGAAGAGTCCTCGCCGGAGCCCGCGGCACCGGACCCGTCCACACCCGAAGAGAATGAGTAAAACCGGCTCCCGACGATCGCTACGCAGCATCTTGATGTGGTGGTTTCTGCCCTTCTCGATCGTTCCACTTTTGTTTTTAACCGGTTACTCGCTCGCGCGTTTCGAAGGTGCGATCAACGATGAGTTATTGAAACGCCTCGACGGCAATGCCCGCGAAATCACGCTGATCATTCAGGAGCTCGAAGTCTTTCTGACACGGAACGGCCGCGTTCATGCGTCGGATCCGACGCTCGTATACGATTTGGGCACCGGCAACTACTCAAAAGCCCGCTCGACCGTCGAGAGCTGGATGAAGAACTACGCGGCCCACCACGTGGCGCTCTTCAACGACGAAGGTTGCATGGTCGCCTCCGTCGGCAAGACACCGTCGGGCCAGCCCAAAGCGGACCCGACCCCCCAGGCTGAAGTTTGTCTCAACGAGGAACTGGTCAAACGCATCAATGAGAAGAAACAGCACACGTTGCGCGAGCTCCGCCCGCCCAATGGGCTCGAAGTCGTCGTCTATACGCGTATCACGAGCAACAAAGGCCGCCACGTCGGTTATCTCGAAGAGATCATAAACATCAATCAAGGCTATCTGGCCGAATTGCGCAATCGCCTGAAAACCGAAATCCTGGTGTTCAATTCGAAGATGGAGCTCTCGAGCGCGAGCCATCCCGACTTTCTGCTCATGCCTAAAGAAACGTTCACGAAAGTCAGCGACGCCGGGTTTTTCGATCTTACGTTCAAAGACGAGCCGTATGGGTTTCGCGTGCGGCCCCTCGAGTCCAACTCCGACATTCACATCGCGCTCGGCGCCTCGAAGAAAGACGTCAAGGCTGTCCTGAAGGGAATCAACATCGCGATGTTGTCGGTGTGCGTGATCACGATCCTCTTGCTGCTGCCGATTCTGTTCGGCGTATCGAAAGTCGTGCTCAAGCCGCTCGACCATCTGGTCGACGCCACACAACGTATGGAGAGCGGAGAGGCCGTTCAAAACATTCCCGTCGAAAGCAACACCGAAATCGGCCTGCTGACCGAGAGCTTCAACCGCATGTCCAAAAAAGTCTCCCAGGCGCGCGCGGAGCTCGAGAAAAAAGTGAAAGAGCTCGAGGCCACGAACAAAGAGCTTCAGACGACACAGGCCCAGCTCATCCATTCGGCGAAGATGGTGAGTCTCGGCCAGCTCGTTGCGGGCGTCGCGCATGAGCTGAACAATCCGATCGGCTTCATCTATTCGAACATGAGCCATCTAAAAGACTACTCGGGAAGGCTCGTGAATTTGATCGACGTCGCCGAAAAACACCCCGAAAAGCTGCGGTCCGAAAAAGAGAAACAAGAGTTCGACTACATCGTCGAGGACTTGCCTCGCCTCATTCGCTCTTGCGAAGACGGCGCCCGGCGAACGCGCGACATCGTCTTAGGCTTGCGGAATTTTTCGCGTCTGGACGAAGCCAAAGTCAAAGAGGTCGATCTCGAGGAGAGCGTTAAGAACACGCTCGACTTGCTCTCGGGCGAGCTCAAGACCCGCATACAGGTGCACACGGAGTTCGCGAATATCCCGCCCGTGAAGTGTTACGCGAGCCAGATCAACCAGGTTTTCATGAACATTCTCTCGAATGCTTCGCAAGCGATCGGCGAGAAAGGTGAAATCTGGGTGAAGACCTGGAAGGACGAAAGTAACGTTTACGTTTCGATCAAAGACAGCGGGCCCGGTATTCCTTCGGATGTAGTCGACAAGATATTCGACCCGTTCTTCACGACCAAGCCCGTCGGTCAAGGCACCGGACTGGGGCTCAGCATTTCGTACGGAATCATTCGCAAACACGGTGGCGATATCCGGGTGAAAACCAAACTCGGTGAAGGCACCGAATTCATCATCAACTTACCTTTAAATTGGATTCCCCGGCCGGAGCCGCGCTCGCACTAATTCGCCTGCGGATACGGTTGATCGAGATGATCGAAATCCATCGTATCGACCGGCGTCTTCTCGATTTGCATATCGACGCCATACGAGCGATGTCTTTCGGGGTCATCATACGTCGGGGCACGGTCGAGCTGCGGAGCCGTCTTCGCATTTTCGACGATGGTCTTCTGCTGCTGCAGCTCGATTTTGCTATGCGTATGCTGTAGGTGCTCGTTCACACGCTGGATGTCGCGGGCCGGATCCGCCTGCGTTTTCAAGCTTAATGAGAGTAAAAGTATGGCGCTAAGCATAGTGTCTGCTCATGTTTTATTGCAATCCAGCCGCCGGGCACGGACCGTTTCTGTTGCAGATAAGCCACGCAAAATGCCGTTTGTGCGCTCAGTTGTTTACGGACTGGCCGTCTCATTACGATACGCCCTGCTACGTTGACTTCCCCTAGAGATTACCTATGATTGTCACATCGGCAAAAATGCAGAAACGCCTATTCAAGGAGCGCAGACCATGAAAGCCCTGACTTCGACTCTTATGACCGTGTTCGCCCTGATCGCGTTGACCGTGAGCGGCTGCGGACCCAAAGCCTTCACGAAGGGTGAGTACGACGAAAACATCGAGCGCGAGAATCTCCTCAACGACCGCTGGTCCGAAACCGACATGCAGCAGGCCGTTAAGACGCTCGTCGACAGCCTCGTCGCGCATCATAGCATCGCGGCCGCCAACCGCCCGCCGATCGTCATGGTGACGAACCTTCAAAACAAAACCAGCGAACATATCGATACCCAGAACATCATGGATATGGTTCGCGTCGAGCTGATGAACCGCGGCCGTGTTTCGTTCGTCGATAAAGAGGCGCGTGAAGACGTGTCGAAAGAGTACGAGTACCAAAACTCGGGCATGGTCAATGAGACGACGAAAAAGGGCCCGGGCAAACAAGTGGGCGCCGATTTCATTCTCAACGGCCGTCTCGACTCGATCGTGCAAGAAGTCGGCAAAGACAAGAGCGTTTATTACAAGCTCACGCTGAACCTGACGAACCTC
>DASUEL010000185.1:0-2554 GCA_036275095.1 Bdellovibrionales bacterium | reverse complement strand
GATCGAAGGACGCTATGATAAAATCGTTTCAGTCGAGATGATCGAGGCCGTCGGCGACCGTTTTTTCGAAACGTTTTTCGACAAATGCCACTCACTCCTCAGGCCTGAAGGCCGTTTGGCGCTGCAATCGATCCTTTACCCCGATCATAAGTACGAAACCTACCGAAACGGCACGGACTGGATCAAGAAACACATTTTTCCTGGCGGACATCTTCCTTCTTTTTCGCGCCTTCAGGAAGCCGTTCGTGCGACAGGTGACTTCGCGCTCTTCGATTATAAAGACATCGGTTTGAGCTACGCACGCACCCTTCGCGAATGGAAAGAGCGCTTGCTGGCCAGTGAAAGTGCCGTCCGCGAGCTCGGCTTCGACGATGTGTTCCTTCGCAAATGGCATTACTATTTCGACTACTGTCGCGCCGGATTTCTTTGCCGAAACGTAAGTGCCGCGCAAATCGTCTATGCCCGCCCCTGAGGCGCGGGCCAGTGAATATTTCTTCATGAATTCGCCAAACACCTCAACAGGTTCGCGCGCTAACCTGGGCCCATGGATTCGCGCATTGAAAGCCTCGGCCGTTTCGGTTTCTTCGCTAAAGGCGTAATCTACACGATAGCCGGCGCCTCCACGGCGCTCGCGGCCGCCAAGCTCGGGGGCGAAGTCGCCGACTCCAAAGACGTGCTCGTCGACTTGGCCCGCTCCGGACTCGGGCGGCTGGCGCTGATCCTCGTCGGTCTCGGGTTCGCCGCTCACGCCGTCTGGCGCTTGTACCAGGCGGCGTTCGCGCGCGAAGAGCGACGAAAGAACGCGCGCTTGCGACGGCTCGGGAAAGCGTTGAACGGCGCTTTTCACTCGTTTCTCTCCTACTCGGCTCTCAAGATGGGATTGTTCTTCGAGTTTCCGCGCCCCGATCCCGAGGACAAATGGACTTCGTATGCCTTGAGTCTCCCCTTTGGGCCCTGGCTCGTCATCGCCGCGGGAGTGTCGCTCGCGATCTTCGGCCTGCAGCAGTTGCGACGCGCCTACCGGGAGGAGTTCGCGAAACACCTCAACGCGCTCAAAACGACTGGCACACAACGCCGCTGGATCGTCGCGATTTCGAAATTCGGTATCTCGAGCCGCGCGGTGACATTCGTGATCATGGGCGCATTTCTCGCGGCCGCCGGCCTGCACGTTAACCCGCGCGAAGCGAAGAACGTCAGGGAATCGCTGTTTTTCATCGCAAGCCAGCCGTTCGGGCGCACCTTGATCGCACTCATCGCCGCGGGATTCTTTGCTTTCGGCATTTACTGCCTCGCCCGCTCATGGCTCGGTCGCCGCTCGAGTTTCGCCGAAGTCTGAGAGCCGCTTACTTGGCGTGGCCGATACCTTTCAGCAGAATCTCGGTAGCCGTGACGACGCCCTCATCGGAGAGCTGGTTCGTGAAAACGATTCCGACGATCAAGGCGAACGCGGAGTCGACGCCATTTGAGTCGAGGTGAGGAAAATATTGTTTGATCTTGCGCTTGAAAGACTGCTCATGGCTCCTGATGAGCGACCCAATCTCGTTGTCTTTGTCACGATTGAGCTCGTAGAACGGAACGAGCGCGGGCGTTTGCGCGATCATCTCGCGCGTTTTGTTGAACGATTCCGCGAATCGCCCCTCTTGCCAAAAGCGGTGTCGCTCCTCGGTCGCGCCCGAGAACTTGAGTCCAAGAAGCTTCACGGCGTTTACCAGTATTTCGAATTTGTCCCGGCCGAAGTAATAGTAGATCAGCGAACGGGTCACCTTTGCTGAGGAGGCGAGCTGTGTGATCGACCACTTCATGTGACCCCAGCGAATATCAAGTAGTATGGCGGCGTTGAGGATTCGCCAATAGACCTCGTCTTTTCCGACGACTTTTTTTGATGGCTTTCCGCTCTCGGGACGGGCTTCGTGGCTGCTCATGCCCTCCAGCTTGACGAAATCCCCTCTGAAATGTCAATCGCCCGGGCCGGATTGACGTATTTCACTCCAAACCGTCAACGCGGGTTGGTGATTCAAAACGAGATTTCGGGCAAACTTCAAAAGGTCACACAAACGGAATTTGAAGTGACGACTGATCAGGCAGACGGAACGTACGTGAAACTTGATCGGTGGGACCCAGGGACGGACACGCGGACTCTCGAAGCCCTAGGCCGCCTTACTGTTGACCGTATTTTTGGTGCTCGGTCACTTCTTATCCCACGACTCATGAATGAGTTCAACCCCTTCCCGCCCCTGCCCGCCTCAAATTTTCTTCGGCCGGTTTCGAGAGTCCGCGGTTCCAAGGAACCTGGGTCAGCCCAGCTTCTTTTCGAGTAAGATTTTTAGCCCGTGCCGCGAGGACTGGTAGGTGCCGATCACGTCGAAACCGTGCCTGATATTCAGAAGAAGCATTTCGCGCCACCGGTTCTGGGTCTTTGTCAGAATTCGCGCATAGCCATTCTGAGCGCACCATTCGTGTTGGGCGCGCATCAGCGCGGACGCGACGCCAAGGCCACGGTATTCCGGCAAAACACCGCCCAGCCAGCTATAAAACTCCCAGGGGTCGTTTTCGT
>DASUEL010000184.1:0-2664 GCA_036275095.1 Bdellovibrionales bacterium | reverse complement strand
AAGTCGGCCTCGGAGTTCGCACGGCCGCCGTCGCAAAAGACTTCGAAGGCGGATCGGCGAAACTCACGAACCGTCCGCTGGACCTGCAGGTCGAGGGCTCGGGCTTCTTCCCTGTGCTGCTGCCCAACGGACAAGTCGCGTATACCCGTGACGGCTCGTTCAAGAAAGATCCGGCGGGCCGTATCACCGATTCGAACGGAAACGCTCTGCAGCCCGAGATCACGATTCCGCCGAACGCGACCGGCATCGAAATCACGCCGACCGGCTCCGTTCAAATCGTGACTCAAGAGAGCAACGTGCCTCAAACAGTCGGGCAGATTCAGCTCGTGAGTTTCGTGAATCCTCCCGGTCTTCGCGCGATCGGCCGTAACCTCTTCATGCCATCAAATGCCAGCGGTCTGCCGATTCAGGGGCTGCCGGGTGAAAACGGCAACGGTACCATCGCCAGCAAGCAGCTGGAGGCGAGTAACGTGAACATCGTCGACGAGATGGTGAACATGATTACCGCTCAGCGCGCATACGAAACGAACTCGAAGGCCGTTCAGGCCGTCGATCAGATGCTCCAAAGCGTGAATAACTTGAGGTGATGAGTGAAGTCGCTGATTCTGCTCGCAGCGTTATGCTTAGTTGCGCCGGCTCAGGCCGCCGAAGTCGCCATTGAGGTGCATCCGAAAAATCTGGTCAAAGGCGAGCGCCTTACTCTCGGCGACATTGCCGAGTTCAAAGGTTTCAATGCGGCCGAGACAGCCTCGCTTAAAAGCATCGCGCTCGGAAACGCTCCGGGGTATGGCGAAAAACGGAGCTATTCGAACCAGGCCCTCACCGAGATATTGCGAGCCCACCTGAAGCAGCTTCAAGCCTCTTCCGGCCGGCGAATCAAGCTGCTCATTCCCGACGTCGTCTCCGTCGAGGGCACCGGGCAGACGCTTTCGCTCGAAACATTGCGAAAAGGCCTGGCCGAAAATCTCCAGCGCGTTTGCGAAGCGTGCGAATACAAAATCGAGGATCTCCGGATTCCGCCGATACCCGCGTTCTCGCCTCAGTCGGTATGGTCGCTTCGCGCCGACTATCACAAGCTTCGCGGCCCCTTCAACGTACCGATTGAAATCGTGAGCCCGGTGGGCGAGAAGAGCGTCTATTGGATGACCGGCCGGCTCAGCGTTTGGAAATCGGTGCCGGTCGCCACGCGTTTGCTCTCTCTGCAAGACCGGCTCGAGCCATCGGATATAAAATGGGAAAAGCGTGACATTACTTTTCTTCCCGACACGACACCCGAAGAGGCCGAGCTCGCGGGCGCCCAAGTGCGAGTCGCCGTGGGGCCCCAACAAATTCTGCAGAGAAGCCACCTGGTTCGCAAAAAAGCGCTAAATCGCGGGGAACCCGTGACGATCACGACCGGCAGCACGGGCTGGCAAATCACTCTGAAAGGAATCGCGCAAGATGCGGGATATCTCGGGGATACCGTTCGCGTGCTGAATCCAGACACTAAGAAAATCGTGACCGGCATCGTTGTGGCGCAAGGCCAAGTGGAGGTGAAGTGATGTTTCACCGCCCGGTGCTTCTGATGACCGTCGCAATCGCCCTCTCCGGATGCGGAAGCTTCGGAAAGAAATTGAAAGCGTTCATGGCTGGAGACGACGCGCCCGCGGCCGCTCCCGCCGAGCGTAACCAGGCAACCCGCTTCTCCAACACGCCGAATATGCCGGTCGCTCAAAAGAATCGGCTTTACAAGCGCACGACGCGCGAGAGTTTCGAGCGTGACGGGATGCTCGAACAAGATTCCGGATCTCTCTGGGTCATGGAAGGGCAGGGCTCTTATTTATTCTCTCAAAATATCATTCGGGTGGTTGGCGATCTCGTGAACGTCGAGCTCGATGGGGGGCCGCGCAGCCAGCTGGCCGCGAAAGTCGATGTCATTCAAAAGCTGATCGAAAGAACGCGCAAAGAGGCCGCCCGCCGGGAGCTCGCCGCAGCGGCCGCGGCCCAGCAGAATACCCAGCAAGAAAAGAAACCCGGCGAGATCAAGACGGCCGAGATCAACCCGGTCAACAGCGGCAATCCGAACGAGCCCAAGCCCGATGGCGAAAAAGAAGAGGGTGAGGGTGCCAACGGGTTCGACGTCAGTATCGTGCCGGCCCGGATCGTCGAGAAATCCGCCGACGGCAGTTATCGTATCAAAGGCGTTCAGCCGTTCATGATCGGCCGCAAGGAATACAAAGTCATCGTCACCGGGATGGTTCGCTCATCAGATATCAACGATGACACGATTCAAGCGTCGCGCGTACTCGACCCGCGCTTCGACATCGTGAGCACCAAAAAATCGGAGGTCCGATGAGAATCTTCTTCATTCTCAATTTGACCGTGCTGCTGCTCGCGATCGCCTTGCGCGCGAATGCCGCGCGAATCAAAGACATCGCAAACGTGCGCGGCGTGCGTGAAAACCAGCTGATCGGTTACGGCCTCGTCGTGGGCCTCAATGGAACCGGTGACGGAAAGGCCGAATTCACATCAAAAAGCCTCGGGCGCATGCTCGACAGCATCGGTCTCAAGCTCGACAGTAAAGAGCTCGGGAGCAAAAATGTGGCCGCGGTGCTGGTGACGGCGACTTTGCCGCCGTTCGCTCGGGCCGGAAACAAACTCGACATAACCGTCAATTCGATCGGC
>DASUEL010000183.1:0-5397 GCA_036275095.1 Bdellovibrionales bacterium | reverse complement strand
TAGTCGCGAGCCCCATGCAATCCCTCTTTCTCCGCCTCCCCCCCACACTGGCTCGAAAATTGACGGTTAGCGCCACCAAGATGAAGCTCTTTTCACGGGCCGCCCGGCTCGCGCTTATTCTTTGGCTTAGCCTGGTCTCCGCTGGTTCGGTGTCCCACGCGTCCACTTGTGCCGACCTAGTCAAAGACCTTCAATCTAAAAAAGAAATCTATCGGCAGGTCTTTTTCGAAACCGAGAAGACGCCTTGGTGGATCGCGAGCCGAAGCAAACCGGGAACGCCCTACCCCGGAGATCGTTTTGTCTCTGACGCCAAACTATTGGAGCTCGCGCTTCAGAAGTACGACAAGTCCGATAAAGGAATGGATGCGTTCGTTCAGCTTTGCTCCGACCTCATTCGAGTGCGCGGAGCCGACTATCACTTGGAGTTTTCGGTCAATACCGAAAGCGGCGCCTCCGTGCGGATCACGGGCTGGCCCGATCGTCTGTACGAGTTGAATGGGCGCCCCGCGCTCTTCGTTGAAAGCCGGCATTTCGGAACCGGTTTGCGCATCGGTGAACGAACGGCGGGCCCGGTCTTGTTGAGCGAAATAAATCTGAATAGCGTTCAAGTCAAAACGTCGACGATTCCCGATTCGATTCTTCACGCTCCGAAACTTTCCGTGGCCGCAAATCTCTCCGGGCTTCAATTGGTCCACAATCTTCGAAATGGAAATCCCGAGGACATTCTGTTTGAGGTCTTTAAGTCGAAACATCTCGGAAATAGAGGCGTAAACGAACCGCCGGTTCACCCTCGAAACTTCGTATTTCTTCAGCTCAAACCGAAAGATATTCCAGCGGCCAGCCGCGACATCGAGCTGGATTTGAGTGTTTTGGATCGCAAAGACTTTTTCGTGAACCCGAGCTGGCACAGCGGAGCCTACACGGAGTCTTCAATACGATTTGATGAGCGAGAACGGCTGGTTCGTTTTCTCCATTATGTCGGAAAGAGAAATCTGAGCCAGATGAATGAAATGGTGATTTGGGCACCGGTTCCAACAATCAAGATCAATCGCGTGCATCTCCCCGCGGTTTCCGCGCGTCGCCTGATCGACCGGCTTCGTGGTGAAGGCGTGGCGCCTCCGAGCGGCAAGACTTGGGAGGAGATTTTTGGCCTTCCCCCTGTTGATTTGAGCCCGTTGACCAGGTGACTCCCTGCGCGGGGTGCGCGTCTCAATAACAGGGAGCGCCCGATTTATGCCAAAAGAGCGTGGCCTCCCACAAGAGGCCGCCGTCGACAGCGGCCGTCTTTGTGGCCGTGTCCAGTTTTGCGGTCGCGGCATCGAGGATTTGTACGATGAGAGCCCCATTGCGATATTCTCCATTGGCTCCAGGGTCGTTACTCACGACGCAGCTCGTTTGCGTCGCGATCAATCCGTTCGTCGTAAGCGCATCGGCCCGAAACTTGATCTTCAGAGACGTTAACTGATTCGGACCCCCGAGAGTAAAAGTCCTCGGGCCCAAGCCGCCGGCCAAAATTTTATTTTGGTAGTCCACCACCGGGTAGTCCACGCCGTTGATCTCCAAGACCGCCCCCGGAGAGAGCTGGGCATTGGCGACAATGACATAAAAAGCCTGTGTTGCGCCCACGCGATCCGTTATTTTTGTGAATCCATCGCCGTTCAAGTTGAAAAAGTCCGCAAAACTCACATTGTACTTGTCATCGTATTCGTGGACATGCTTGTCGGTCCGCCCTTGGCTGAAGGAGTAAACCCGGCTCGACGTATCTAGATCAAAGTGTCCGCCATCGAGACCGGGATCGTTCGGATCGTCTTGGCCGGACTCGCCGGGAGGCGGGTTTTCTATGCTGTCGCTCGATTTAGAAAGCGCGGTAAAGTCCGCCTGGCTGCAATTTTGAAAACCAATCAGAAAGAAACTCATCATAAGTGCGGGCACTAAATATAATCTTGTCAATCGCACCCCCAGTCTTAAAGGTGCAAGCCGGGTGCCCGCTTTCCGCCTAACGGTCAGCATTTCAGGTGTTGCACTTCAAAATTTGCCGAAACGATGAACGTATCATTTTGATACGCGGCCAATGCGCTCAGCTTCGAGAGAGCGGCGAGCCGCAAACCGGCGGCTGCCTCCGAATTGCCCCCTCCGCGGTGTACGGAAGCTTCAGCTTCACTATCTTCACCGACAAAAAACCGCGCCTACAATGCTGCTAACGGCTTTTCTTGAACAGGATTTGGTTTCCAATAAATTCGGCCTTATCGCCGCGTTCATTATAGATCGGAAGAGCTTCGCCTTGATGAGGAATTCGAGCGCACCTCACTTCGGTCGTAAATTGTCCGTTATCAGGGTTATAAACCTGAAATTTGCGGGTCACATTAAGACTGACGCTCGTATTGAAGGAGTTGCCGTGTCGGTCAATCAGATCAACCTTATAAGAACGCATCGGGACCCATTTGATGTCAGCGATCATCAGTTCGAGCGGAAGCTTCTCGAGCTCGGGTCTCACAAAGGCGGATACACATTCACGCCAGCCATTCGCGCTAATCGAATCGTCTAAGTTGGGAAAAGCCTCGCCCCTGAGCCAGTTCCAGCTCAGCGGTTGGCCACCTGGTTCTTTTGTAAGTTCAAAATCGTTGAAGAAGACGATAGTGCAGCTCAACAGCCTTTGGTATTCGCCCGTACTAGAATCATATGACTTTTGCAGCTCCCGAATGGACGGGAGCATCCTGCCTCTAAACCTGCTACCAAAACGGTCTTTCGCATTGAAGTGGAAGAAGTTCGCTGGCGCACCCCAAGGGCCTACTTTGAAATCCCAGCCCAAATGTTTTTCGACACTTTCGATTTCCAAATCTTTGTACGGAGATTTACCCAAGGTTTCTTTAATTAGATTGAGCCGACACTCATCTTCATTACGCCCTTGAGCACCGAAACTCGTCTGCGAAATGGACGTACATAGCACGGCTAAAACAACTGCTAGTTTATTGATTGATTTCATAGGCGGCTCCTGTTCGAATGGCTCGAGCATTTTAAAGCAAAGCTCATGCCGTGCCGCCTGTACCGACAATGCGTTCATAGGGAGGAACCGCAATCATTCTCGTTCAAAGGTGACGTCTTAGGGCACTATCGCGAGTAAGGGGGCCGTAAGTCCGCTTTGCCCGTGCTGCGACCTCGTCTTGGCGAGCCGACCGGACATGCCCAGCTTATGCGAAAGTAGTTGTACCTGCCTCACCGGCTGCCGGCGCCTTGAGCGCCAGCTCCGCCCGGGAGCTTCTGCTTGGTTACGTCGACGATCTGCAGATTCGTATTGATGGTTTCGCGAAGGCGGTTCACGCGGTTCAAATACTCGAGGTCGCACTGCAGTTTCAGCGACTGGCGGTTGGCCGTATCGTTCGCGGCGAGCTGCGCCTCTTCCATATTTTTCCGTTTTGCTTCGCGAGTGACGCCGTTCTTGCAGTCCGGATCCGCCTCGTTCAGCTTCGCGTGCCCGCACACCTCGTAATAATGGTTTCGAAGCAATGCGAGCTGCCACGCTTGGCGGGCGATCGCCGGGGTCGTCCAAGTTTTCGGGTTGAGGCTCACCGTCGCTTCGAGGTTCGCGATCGCGGCCTTGAAGGCCGCCCACCTTTGCGGGGTCAGCTCCTCAACCGAGGATACAGAGAACGAAGAGGTGTCGAGCAAATTCGCGTCAGGCAATTTGAGATCGTCTTTCAGCTCGAAACCCAATCGCGTGGCCTCACGCCTGGCTTCGGCCAAACGCTGCTCGAAAAGGGCATCGAGCGGGCCGCTCGCTCGTCGAAGCTTGGGCTCGAGCGCGCGAACCAGTGCCGCCAGGTCGCCGTATTCCTGGCTCGTCCGGTACTTATCGTCGATTGGCGCGAGATATTTGACGCTGTCGCCCTCGTACTCGGTAAAGCCCGCCAGTGTCAAAAACCGGAGCTCGTCGCCGGAGTATTTGGGCAGCGGCGGAATCACCGGGTACGTGAATTTCTTCGCGCACTCGGGATCACCGTCTTCCTTTTTCGTGTTTCTTTCATACTTGTACTCGACCGTTTCGGCCGGGAAGAGCTTCTTGGGGTCGGAATTCCATTTTTCGATGAATTTGAGATGCGCCTCGAGATCCTCGAGCGCCTTCTCGGAGTCGTTATACGAAATCAGCTCACACTGAAGCTTTTCAGTGAATTCATCGTACTTTTCCTGGGCTTTCTTTGCGAGCAATCCCGCGAGCTCCAGCTTACGAGTCCGGCTTTTTTCATCTCGACAATCGGGATCGGAGCTTTTGAGCTCTGGGATTCCGCAATTGGAGAAATACGCTTCGAGGCCTCTCGCGTAGGCAAGCGCGAGCTCGGTACTCTTGACGGACGTCCATGTGGACGGGTTCAGGCTTGCCTTGAGAGATTCGGCTTTCAGGCTCGAGCCGCAGGCATCCCAGATTTCTTTGCGCCGCTGCTCGCTGAAGCCCGCCGCGTACTTTAGGTCCAAACAGTGCGACAGCGCGCCCCTTTCGGATGAGCGCGCGAACCAAATTTCGCCGTCGATGCCGGGGCCGATTTCGACGTTCTGACTGGCGGCGGTTCGATTTGCTCTCGCCCGGCGGGCCTCGGCGATGGCCGCCAATGTGTCGCGCGCCTTCGCGAGCTTGATTTCTAGGCGGCTGAAAAGCGCCGAGATCCGCGCCCGCTCTTGCGAGGTTCTGAAGCCCGTTCCGATCCCCTGAGCGAGATATTGGCTCTCTTCAGGCGTAAGCCCAACAGGCTGAGGCAGCGCGGGCTCGGGAAATTTTCTTTTGCAGCTCGCCTCGCGATCCAACGATTGCGCTTGCGCGTGAACGGAAGCCAGTAAGACAAGCCCGAATACGACCGAATTTCTCATCACGCCCCCCTCATGAATTTACCACGCGCGGGGGGCGCTCCACAGCCGTACTTTCGCCCTAATTCAAAGACGGGCTTGAATTGAGGATTCGACGAAGGTCGCAGTGGAGAACCAGCTCCAAAATCAAGATTTACCGCCCATCCACTCCGAATTGGCCAACCCGCATGAAGGGCAATTGAAGAAAGCAATCGTGGCTCAGGACGTTCTCAGCTCCGGGACCGCGAAACTTGCGGCGTGACTGGCGCCGGCTGATTTCCCGGCGCTCGCTTCTTTACGAATTTGAATGGAAACACGACGGGAGTCATGCCTTCAGGCACGATACCTGACGGCACCTCGTAAAAGGTAAGCACTTCCTTGGATGTACCTGGATCCAGGACCCGGCTGATGCGAAATGAAGCGTCTACCTGCTCACCGCTTTGCGAGGAAAACGTCGAGCAGTGGGGATTCTCCAAAGTACGCAGACCTGAGGACGGAACCCTATCATCCGTAAGCTGAATCGCACTCGTCTTGAGCAAAAGTTCAAATTGAAGCTCAGGAAGA
>DASUEL010000182.1:0-3479 GCA_036275095.1 Bdellovibrionales bacterium | reverse complement strand
GCGTGACGATCAACTGGCTGCTCGGCTCGCTGGTTGTCGGATCGGTTCTGGGCCTCGTTGGAGGCTGGACCGCCGCCTTCGTTGCCAGCCGAATTTACAAAAGGGCCCCGACATGGAACGGGCGCACGCGCGGCGGGCGATTCGGAAATGCTTTTCTGAAACTCGTCATCGGCCGCATCGGCTTGAGGGCCGGCTACTTCTGCCTTTTGTTCATCATTCCCTACTTCTATCTCTTCGCTCCGACGGCCAGGCGTTCGTCGAACGAGTACTGGAGCCTTCGTGCTCCCGCGTCGAGCTGGCTCGCCCGCCAGTGGCTGGTGATGAAACATCTCTACCGGTTCGGCCAGGTGCTCATGGACCGGCTTTATCAAAGCCTGCAGTCCAAGCCCGTCTTCAAGTCGAATCCCAACGGAATCGAAAACATCATCGCGCACCAGAACGGCGTGATCTTGCTGAGCGCGCACGCGGGCGCGTGGGATTTAGCCGCTTCGCTCTTGCGCAATGACGGCGTCCGCTCGCAGCTGCATGTCGTGCATTACGAATCACAAGGCCTGACCTTCAATAAAGTCAAAGGCGCCGACAAATACGAGTCGCATCGCGCGCTGGTCTCGAACGTCGAGGCGCAGCCGGTGCTGAAGATTCGGGACATTCTGAGCCGGGGCTCTCCGATCGGATTGATGGGCGACCGGCCCGTCTCGGGAAACTTCGAGCTCGTGCCGTTCATGGGCCGCCTCGCGGCTTTCGACACCACACCGTTCAGGCTCGCCGCCAGCCTCGAGACACCGCTTCTTTTTACTTTCGGCTTCAAGGGCCGCAGCGACGTTTATGATTTCTTCGCGACGAACGCGCGAATTTACCGGTACTCGGGTGAGTCCGCGCGGCCACTGCAATGCTACGCCTGGCTCACGGAGTTCGCGGCGCAGCTGGAGCAGAGGCTCCGCGCTTACCCCGATCAGTGGTTCAATTTTTTTCCGTTCTGGTCGGCGCGGCCGAGGGCGGTGGCCGAGGGACAAGAAGGCGCCAAGACAGCACACTATTCATTAGAAGAGCTGAGTACACCCAAAGAGCCGGGATCTGGGAAGGGACCTGACCCCAAACCCAGCGCCGTAACAGAACTTCACCTGTGAAATAAATCAGCAACAACGCGGCCAGTATGCGCGCGGATTTCTTAAATTTCATAAGCCGTCACCTTGATACGCGCATCGAACGAGTCGGATTTGATTTCAAGACTCATGGGGATTCCGTTGTGATCGTAGCTCGCGGGCCTGAACTCGGTCGAGGCACCGGGGACCCTCAGCAGGACCGGGCGCCCTCCGCCATCCGTTTGAGCCCAGATCAAAATTCTCTCGTGTTCTTTTGCGGCTTTGGCGGTCAAGAAGAGGCGAAGAGTCGCGTAATATTCGCGAATTTTGTTTTCAGCCCGCTTGAGGCCGTCGCGATAGATTTCGACCGTCACTCGATTGTCGTCGAGATTGTCGGTAATCCGGAATTCAGTCGTGCCGAACAGCGACAACCCGACGACCTGAATTTGTTTTTCGCCGGTCGAAACGACACCGTCGAGCGTGAACTCGCGGCGGCCCGACGAGAGCGAAATGGATAGCCGCACGCTGTGGCGGTAGGTCCCGTTGGGCAGCAACGTTTCGCGCTGCTTGGGTGCCACCCCGGACACCTTCGGAGCCGAGGCGCAGCCGGCCGACCAGAGCAGGACGGCGGTGATCAGAGCACGAATGAGCGTCATTTGAGTTTCTCCTCGAGCGACTTGGCTTGCCGCGCGTAAGCCGGCACGAGCTCGACGGCCCTCCGCCAGGCTTCGACGGCGCCTTCGCGATCGCCACGGCACGATTTGAGATCGCCCAGAGTTTCATAGTACATCGAGCTCTCGCCGAATAGACCATGGGCTTTTTCGACGGGCACGGAGGCCTCCTCGCATTTTTTCTTTTTGAGCAGGCGGCGCGCCCGCGCAAGCTCGATGAAGGACGCCTTCACCGCGAAATAACGCTCGGGCGTGACGCCGCCGTCGGCCGGCAAAGAGGCTACGCGCACGGGCTCTCTCGCTTTGAAGGAAGCCGCCATGTCGAAACCATGCAGCTCGCGCGTGAGAGCCGGGCCTTCCGAAACGAACAAGACGTTTTCGCGGGTGTTGTAGATTACGGCGTGCGTGGCGATGAGCCCGTCGATCGCCCGCCGGTTTCCGAGGTGAAGAGTTTGGCCCGCGCCATCGTCGCCCTTGTCGCGCAAAATCGCCAGGATTTCGGCATTGAGGCTCGTGATTTTGCCTTTCGATTTGATTTTGTCGACGAGCAGCTGGCCGCGTTCGGCCCGGTGGCGCGTCGTGAGCTCGCTGATTCGGTACTGATTCACTGAATCCCCGCTCCATACCGGCGCGACGAGATGATTCGCGATCGCGACCGGCTCACGATGCTGGAGTACGTGGCTTTTGGCCGGCGACTTTTCGACTCGGTAGAGCACGCCGCCCCGCCGGTCCGCCACGACGAAAATGTCGGTAATGAACATAGGCTGCTTCTCGATGACTTCGACCGCTTCGGCCGCGGTCTTCGCGCTCTGAAGCGCTTTGGTGAGCACGAGCGTACTGGGCGTTCCATGGCGTTTGAAATCGTCGCTCCCCGCGGCGTTGAGCGAAATATAGACGCCGTGTTCGTTCACGCCCGTCACCGCGCCCACCATCCCCGCCCAGACGACCGACACGTAAGCGAATCCATCCGCAGGGAAAACCCACTTCATGATTTTCTCCGTGTCGAACACGAGGCCGCCTTCGAAATCGAAATTGCGCCCGATCACCCAGTGCTCGCCGTCTGGATGCGCGATGACCGTGCAGCCCATGTCTTCAAGCCCCTGGTCGACCATCATTTGGCCGACCTCATGCAGCCCATGGTAAGCCGCCTGCCGCGTGTAACCGTCAGCGAGGTGGTCGAACTCGGGTGGCGCCCAGCGGCCGACGCCGTACATCTCCTCTTTCGCCCAGCTTTCGAAATAGCGATCGTTACCCCAGAACCAGCGCATCGCGAGCACTTGCAGCGCGCGCCGGAGAAATGCGTTCGGTATGATTTCGTTGAGTTTGCCGTTCAGGCTTTGCTCCTGCAGGAGCAGGAGATGGCTCGTATGCTGGCCCGCCATGTCGCCGCGCTCGAAGTGCGTGCCTTCGAGAACGAGCTGATGGATCTTCGCGTCGGCCTTTGGGATGAAGCGCGAGCGCGCCGACCCGGTTTGAACGGTTGCCGCCGGCTCTGGCGGAAGCAAAACGGCCCGATGCAAGACCGCGAGGGACCACGCCGCGATCAACACGGTGACTGACACAAAAAACGTCAGAACGCATTTCATGCCCGGCGCTCCCGAATGAAAAATGGAATGCCCCAGAACGCGCCGATATAGGTGCCGATCGTTCCGAAAAAGAGCGCCTGCCCGAGGTGCAACAGAACCGGATGCCGGCAGAACAACAAAGGTACGAACCCCGCGACCGT
>DASUEL010000181.1:0-3626 GCA_036275095.1 Bdellovibrionales bacterium | reverse complement strand
CGCATTTTCGATGAACTGATCAGGCGAGCGGTTGAAGAACAAACACTCCCAGCCCCCGGTCGATCCGACCGAATCGTAACCGGTTGCGCGCTTGGCACCATCGCTGCCGATTGCCAGAAACCGCAGTTCGGGACGAACGAGCTTCAAGTGCGAGTCGGCGCCATCAGTCGTGAGGATCATTTTCTCTTCGAATACTTCGGTGTACTGGCAAAGCGCGGCTTCGATTTGCGGAGCGGCCTTGCGCAGGCGCTCTTCGCTCGAACGTACGAACTCGAATTTTTCTTCCATCGGCTTCGCGTTCAGCTCTTCGAAACCCGGAAGCCAGAACTCGCCTTTCGCGAGCTTTTTGGTCGATGGAATATGAACTTTTTCTTTTTTTCGAGTGGTGAGTTGCCAAGCCATCTGCTCAGCCGCCTTCAGAGCGTTCTCGAGGCCTTGCTTCGTCAAATCGGAGGTCGATGCGAAACCCCACGTGCCGTCGATCAGCACGCGAAGGCCGACGCCTTCATAGTGCTTAGAGCTCATCTCGCTCACTTCACCTTTTCGAACACCGAGGATGCGGCTTTGACGGCGATGGTACCGGACTTCCGTCCAATGCCCCGCACGGCCACACACTTGCCTTAATAGATCGCGTATCGCTGCCATGAAATATTGTCTCCCGTGGAGGCTTATTATCGCCCTAAAGGGGCGTTTGCGTCCATTTAACGGGCTAATTTGTACGCTGCGCCACCAACGAGTCACAGGGGAACGAAAGCACGGAGCGCTGCCAAGACTCGTTGCGTGAGAGCGTGCTGGCCTGAGGGAGTGATTTTAGCTGTGTGTCGATGAAACTGGTCCAGCGCTGCTGACCGTAGCGATTGATCAATAGACGCTTCAAGTCGCAAAAGACCGCGAGATGATAGGTGTCGAACCAGCCCACGCGCTCGAAGTAGGAGGCGGGCGCGCGTGAGCCCCAGGCAAGCTGTACCATCAGTTCGGCCGAGTCCCAAAGCGTCTTGCGCACCGAATCCGCATCCATCACGACCGATGCGCAATCTGAAGGCACCGATTCCAAATCGCGCTGCACACGTTTGATGCCATTGAAAAAGTCGAGACAACCGCCGGCACTGTTGCCGAACTTGCAGAGTTCGACCGCTTTCTCATAACCAGTCTTAGTTTTGTATTTGATTTTACTGTCGAGATAGAGAAAACCCGTTTGGCTTTGGCGAAATACCGCGAACTGCGACTGACAAGCCGTGTGCGGCGGCTGCACGACCAGCAGAACCATTAAACTCACGAAAAGCGCGAGAAAGACGAGCACGGCTTTTGGAAGCGACAGCAGAAATTGCACGTCTCCCCCTTATCGCATTACGATTCCGCACGACTTGAGCTTGCCGGTCGAGTCGAACGGATGCTGCGCTTTGCCGCCAGATTGGATCCAGTAACTGCGGTCTTTGCTGCAGAAGAAAATCTTGTATTGATGATCCAGCTCGTACATCTGCGCGATTTGAATGATCTGGCGGAACGACTCGGAGATCGCCTCAATCTTCTGTTTCTGATTTTTCTTGCCTGAGTTCTGGGCGACCCTGAGGTGCTTTTGCGCGGCCGAGATGATCTTGTCGAGCGCGACGCTGCTCGGGCCCGCGAGCTTCGAATGCTGGGAGGCTTTGGTCAACGAGCCCGACAGCGTCTTGATTTGATCGTTCACGTTGACGATCGCGGCCGGAGCGCGCGGTGGCTCTTTCGGCTTTTTTCCTTTGCCCTTCGCGAGAACGGGCTCGGGTTCGGGCCCGACAAGCGCTCGGTGAAGCGCTTCGGTTTCCACGAGCACGGTCATTAACCGGCCGGCAAGCGGCTGGCTGACCTTCATCTTTTTTACGGGCTTACGCGCTTCGGCCGTGGCGGGAGAAAATATCAGGCCGCAGCTGAAAACAGCCGCGAAAACCAGGGCCTGAATAAGAATGCGTGTGATCATCCGCACGTCTTCTCCTCGGAAAAATCCCGGGCCGAGATTATCACAGAATGCGCCAACTCGAGAAAGGTCGTGTGAATCTAGTGGAAGGGATGGGCTTCGCCCTAAAAAAAAGGCCAGAACTTTTCGGTTCTGGCCTCAACTTTGAGCCAGAGCCCGAGGGCTCCGGCTGCATTCGTAACATCACGAATTAGAACGTCAACTTAGCTTGGAGCTGGAGGCGTGAGTGCGTGTCACCCGTGCCGCCGTTGTTGTCCTTGATGTAAGTACCGGGCATGAACATGCCGTACAGGCCCCAGATGCTGAAGTTGTCGCCGTAGGTCTTCGTCAAGGTCAGGTCGAGCTCGTTGCCGACTTCCTTCGCGGTTGAACCAGCAGATCCGATGGTCTGATTAAGGCTAGCAGCTGCGCCGTCCTTTGTGCGCGTGAACATCAGGTACTGGATGCCTGCCTGGAGGTCTTCAGCCGGGCTGAGGCCGAATGAGAGACCGTAGTACGTAGAGTTACCCCAGTTTACGACATCCATGAGGCCAGCGTACTTGTGGGTGTCATAGTACAGCGGCTGGTAGGTTTCGTCTTTGTCGTCCAGCGCATTACTGTCACCAGTATCCATATGGGCGATCAAACCAACGCGGCCCTTCATGAACTCAGGGAAGCTGTAGCCAACTTCCAAGTCGATCATATTTGAAGACAGCGTGGTATCAGTCGCACCGGCTTTGAGCTTACCGGTTACGATGTCAGCAGTCAGGCGATAGTCGATGGCAGCCGCTTCACCGATAACGGTCAAGCCGGTGTGCAGTTGATTCGCGCCCGTCGCGCCGCCGAGGGGAGCAACTTGGTCAGCGTTAACTTGAACGACATGGATGAAACCATGCTTCAGGAACTCAGGGAGGTTCTTGAAGTGAGCCACGAGACCGTAGCCGACGATTTCAGGGTCGCTGTTGCCAGCAACGCCAGAGTTCGGGTCGAAGAGCTTCACGCCGAAAGCGTGGAGGTCTGCGAAATCGAAATTCCAAGCGGTCCAGATACCTTCCCAGCTGTTCGGGGTGGCTTGCCAGTCGTCGAGCGAGAAGATCGTTCCATCACCGTACTCAAAGCCGGCGCGGCCGAACTTCGTCGAGAACATGTCATTGGCTTTCCACCAGCCCCAAGCTTCTTGAACAGAAAGAAGGTTGTGCGTGCCGGCTGCAGTGTGATCAGCAAGCGTGGTGATCGTGCCGCCTGAACCTTGACCCCACGTATTGTTGTGGAGAAGGGTCACGTGACCGGTGAGGTTGTCACCTTTCATAGCGGTCACACCGAGTTTGGTGCGGCCTTCGAACATATTTTGATCAGCGTCGGTGGCACCCTTGACCCAACCTTTTGTCATGTCATTGGTGTAGCGGGTACGCAATTCAGCGTTCCACTTAAAGTCTGCGTTTTGAGCTTGAGCGCTTGAAACCAGCGCAAGCCCAAAAAGAATCGTCCATAGTTTGCTCATGCGTCTTTCTCCTTGGTTGTTACCTTGTTGCAGTTTCTTAGGCTGCAAGCTGTTGTTGTTACCTTATGCCGTTCAAACTCAAAGTCGTTTTCAGCCGCACAATTCTGTTGTCATGTCAGCTTTTTCGTTCGCCTTTGATGCAAGACCGACATCAAAGCTGACACTCGATTCAAACATTGCTTAAGCATTCCTCAA
>DASUEL010000180.1:0-6722 GCA_036275095.1 Bdellovibrionales bacterium | reverse complement strand
GCAACACGATCACGGAGCGCCCCGACGTGTTTCTTTATACCGATTACAAGGCGTTCATCAAAGATATGATCGAGTATTTCAGAGGCGTTGATTCACGATTTTCGATTCGCAAGCTCGCGAAGGAGTCGGGCATTTCCAACGGCTATCTGACGATCATTTTCAAAACGCCTCAGCAAATGGCGGAAAAAACCCTCGTTAAGATCATTCCGTCGCTTCGCCTTTCAACACCAGAAGGCTCTTACCTGAGAATTCTCCGCGATATCGCCGACCCGGAGTCGCCTGAGCATAAGGCCGAGCTCCTGAAGCGGCTTCAGAAGTTTCATCGCTTTCGTGAGGAGAAGCCCGACGAGTCCCAAATCATCAGCTATCTCGAGAAGTGGTATAACATCGCCATTCGCGAGCTCGCCAGCGACCCCGAGTTCAAGCTCGATCCGGCTTGGATCCGCGAGCGCCTGCAGTTCCCGGTCCATACGGCTGACGTCGAGCGCGGCATCGAGACCTTGCTCGAAAAAGGGTTCATTCAGCGCACTCAAGGAAAGGGCGCCGAAGTGACGACCAAACGCGTGGCTTGCCACGACCAGATTTTCAGTATGGCTCTGGCGAACGTACACCGTCAGTTCTTCAGGCTCGCGTCCGAGTCGATTGACTTCGTACCGCGCGAGCAGCGAAACATACAGGGCCATATCATGTCGCTCGACCAGGAGAACTTTGAGAAAGCAAAGCAGATTCTCGGCTCGGCGCTCGAGCAAATCGCCAATCTCCAGGCGCCCGATCGTAAAAAAGCCCGCGTTTTCAATTTCTCGTTCCTGGCGTTTCCGCTGACCAAGACCACGGAGGAGGCGTCATGAGCGCCTATCGCGTCAAAACAGCGCTCGCGCTGGCTGCTCTTTGCATGATGGCGCTCGGATACAATAACTGCGGTAACGTGAGTTTCATGCGTAACGAGCCCGCGTCGATCGACCGCGGACCCGAGGGCACGACGATCGGCAACCCCATGCTTCCGATGTCGGTGCGCCCGTATCAGGTGACGGCTGTTCCTTGGGCTTTCAAAGTTTGCGTGGACAGCATTTCAGCGAAGACCGTTTCCGGCACCCGGGTCGTGTTGTTCACGGGACCGACGATGATTGAATTCAAGCCCGAAGGCACTGATATTCCGATCGGCGCCGTCCCTGCGGGAACCTACGAGGCCATCATGATCGACGTTCAAAACACGTGCGGCGGCGTGCGCTCGACACTCTTGTGCAACTCCAATAGCGGCGGCGCATGTTTCGAAACCGCCGACAGCTACAAAATGGCTTTCTTCGGCACTGTCACGCGCGATGGTGTGTTGACCGGCTGGACTGTCGATATGCAGCCGATCGCCTCCGAGCTCGAGCAGGTGACGGCTCCGGCTGAAATAGCTCCGCTGTTCAGTTCCGTGAGCGGAACGTTTTGAGCCCGATTTCTGTGTCGAAGAACGTCGCAAGCCTGAAATTATTGTAGCTCTCCTCGGCCGTGCGGGCGGCAACGTCTGCATGAAGCTTGCTAATAGAGGGTGTCCCGTCCCGTCGGGCGGGCTTTGCCGAGGAGTCGCCAAATGAAGCGCTTACTATTAGCCGTTACGGTATTTGCGGTTCAACCCGCAGTCGCGGATAACGCGATCGATTTCGAGACTGCGCCGCCCGCCGTTGAAGCGGAGACGCCGGTTGCCGTGCCGGTTGCCACGAACACGCCGGTTGCCGCGAGTACGCCGGTTGGCCCGAGTACGCCGGTTGGCCCGAGTACGCCGGTTGCCGCCAAGACTCCTTCTGCCGGCAATGTGGCGGTCACCGCCAATAGCGCGGAGGATTCGGCTCCTCAACTGGAAGTGACGACGAAGTCGGCCGTTGAGACCGAGCTCGCGCAGCTCAACGAGATCTACGCGGCCATTCAAGAAGACTTGAAAATCATGTCTGAGACTTCGGCGGAGGTCGTACAAACGACTTCGACGATCGGCCGCATGATGATGAAAATGCGGCAGATCGAAGCTAAAGGCATGAAGCGCCCGATCAGCGACAACAATATGCTGGTCGATCCCAAGGGCCAGGATCTCCAAAAGCTTCGTCTCAAGTTCGAAGACTTTAAAGACGAGCACTGGTCACGTTTCGCGATCCCTAATTTCGAATATCGTTTTTTCAAGCGGGACCGTGATCTCGTTACCGTGACGAATCCCGTGACGCTGAAGAAGATCCTGCAGGGCGTGTCGCAGGCGCGCTCGCAGTTCATGCCCTCAGGCTGTTTCGACGGAAAAACCAAGACGTTCAACTCGAGCGCGCAGGTCTGCCAAAAGCGGGTCGCGCTCTGCGGGCAGGCCGGCTATGAGTCGCGCGAGAAGCAGCTTGTGGCGTTTCAAGTCAACTCGCAGCTTCAGCTCGAAGCGAAAGAGCTGTTCACGCCGGAAGACGCCGAGCAGGTGCTCGGCAATCGCTACGACACGACCTCCGATCGGGCGACGCTCCTGAGCGATGAGATCTTTTACTTCTGCAAGCTGGCCTCGCGCTTGGGCGCGACGTTCAAGGCCGAGCCGTTCTTTTATCCGTCGGAAGTCGCGACTGCGCCGGCTGTCGTCGATGTGAAGTGATCACGGCTCATAGCCGAGGTAACGCTTCGTCAGCACGTTCAGCAGGTCATCGAGCTCGTCGGCTCTCGCTTGCTCGATACGGTAACAGCCGCCGTTTCTCCCGAACTCTTTCAGCACGACCGGCTCGCCTTGTGTTTTTGTGAAGGTGAGCTGCATTCCGCCGTTTTCGGGAATCGAAATGACTTCCATGCAAGTCATGTCGCGCGTCAGCTCGCCGTCGCTGACGTTTTTGAGGAGCGTATCGAGCGCTTTGAAATCTCCTGCGCTCAACATGCCTTCTTTATGCGGGAGCGTATCGCTCTTGAAGACGAAATGTCCGTTTCCGTGAACCGTGAACGTGCCATTCACGCACATGGGCTCATTGCCCGGAGGCGTGCACACTTGAGAGCGGCTCGCCTCGGACCAGGCCATGGGCGCGCCATTCGGGGTGGTACGTTGGTTGGGCGGGGAATTCGTGTTGTCGTTTTGTTGGCAAGAGACCAGGACAAAAAGTAAGGCGACGAGACCGCGCATTTGGACCTCCTATGGTCTTTCTGGTCTAAGCTCTAGCCGTGTTTGCTTGCGGTGTGTTGTGTGGATTGTGGATTTTCTTTAATATAGAGAGTTCAGCACGAGGCGCGCGGAGACGCAGGCGCTCAACGGCCGTGATTTAATGACGGCAACGACACGAAAGGACGGCAAGAATGAAAGGACTCATTCTTTTTGCGATATTGGTTTTCGGCAGCCAGGCTCATGCGACCGGGGTCTTCAGCATGATGACGCAGTCGGGAGGCCCGAACCGCACGTATCCGAGTTTGCCTTTTTACTTCGACGTGAGCGTTTCGCAAAACCAGGCGAAAGCCAAGAGCGGAGGTCTGACGGCGGAACAAACCCTCATCGTGCTCCAAACGGGCGCGACTTTCGCGCTCGGTGGTCCCGTGTTCGCGGGCGTGACGTACGACTACCGTACGGTCAGTCAATTCTCAGAGACGAACGCGACAGATGGCAATCAAAGTGGCAAGCGCGAATTCTTCGCGCCGGTCGTGGGCGCGCGCTTTTACAACTTCGTTCTCAAGGTCGACTATCAAACGAGCGGAGACTACAAGCTCGATCGCAAGACGGCGGGTGGCGCGGATATCGCGTACGGCGGGGCGAAGGGCTATCGCGGAACGCTGCTTTTGGATCTCTATCGCGGCATCAGCGTTGGCGCGGTTTACGAGACGGTGTCGTATGAGCTCGGCGTGACGGGCGGAGTGGCGGCCGCGCTGCCATCGAAGCTGGATGTGTCGAGTTTCGGGCTGGGGCTGGCGTACGTGTACTGACGGACTGCCAGAATCTGGCGCGGGTTTGGGCTTGGCCGCGCAAAGCGGGTTTGGATTCGGGTCACGGAGAGGCGGCCTCAAAGTTGGGCGCCGGCTGAGTCGCGAAGGTGAACGGCGGATCGCAAAAAAAAGGCCGCCCGAAGGCGGCCTCTCAAAATTTCTCGATTACTTAACCGATCAGTCCAGCGCCAGCCACTTCATCATGCGGCGGGTGACGGTGATGACCGTCTCCTTGGCGCCAAGGTCTTGCGTGTTGATTTTCACGAGCTCAGGCGCAACCTTGATCATCACGACATTGTCGAGTGAGCCGGGGGCGCCGGTTTCGCTGATCTGCACGAGGACCTGGACGTAATCCAGAATCGCCGCTTGAATTTGCTGTTTCTTGGCCGCGCTGATGTTCGCCGTGCCCACTTTATTATAGGCGTCGACGATCACGTTCACGGCCCAGTTGCGGTGAGCCAGCGTTTTGAAAACGCCGTACTGATCGAGGCGGTTGATGACGTCGAGTGACTTCACCCACGTGCTCACGGCGCCGGTGTTCGCGGTAACCGTGTCGGCATACTGCTTCAGCGTCGCTTCGCTCATGAACAGGTCATGAAGCGTCTTACGCTTGGCTTCGCCGGCCGTCATCTTGTTCTTCGCCTCTGCCAACATCGCGGGCGAGTTCGCCACGATTTGCTGGTTGGCCTTACGCTCATCCGAGATCACCTTGCCGTCGGCCACGATCTGGAACGCGATGCTGTCCTTCTCGAGCGTTTGTACCGCGCGGAAGAAGTCAGAGCCTGAAGCGGTTTCGAACTGAACGACCGCTTGACCCGAGGTCGGCGTGCACTTCGACGCGTCCTGCGAGTTACACATGCGCAGTTTGTCGAGGAACGACGAGTCTTGGTCGGTCGCGAGATCCATCAAACCGATCTGAATTGCGATCAAGCGGGTGTTGATGTCGCTTGAAGCGGGAACGAACGCTTTGTACTGCTTGCCGCCCTTCGTGGTGACGAGAGCTTCGGCGATGTACTGGCGATCGGTCGCCATGCCGTCGATCAGATTGGTCGTCCACTTGCGGCCTTGGGGCCACAAGTAAGCGTTACCCGCCATGCTCAGGCGCATGTACTTCTCGACTCCGATGTAGCGCGAGCCGAGAGCGATCATCGCGAGGTACTTGTTCCAGATGAAGCCAATGTTCTCGAGCTTCTCGAAACCGCCTTCGATGGTCACGCCGCTGGTGAAAAGGCTTGCGACGGGGCTGTAGAAGTAACCGTTGCCGCTGTTTGCCGGGTTAATCGGGCCGGCATTCAGGTTCACGACATTGCCTTTGTTCGCCGCGATGAACGCGTCGATGTTGGTAATGTTGCGCTCGATAGCCAGGTTGTACAGACGCTCTTCATCCGTCGCGCCGTAAGGCAGCTGCGTCAGCTTGAGCGTGTTGTTCTGCATGTCCATGACTTCGAGGAGATACACACCGACTTCAGGAGAGCCGATGACCGACGCGAAGAACTGGCGAGCCAGCGCGTTGGCGAGAACGAGGTCGGCGAGACCGTTCGGGATGTAGGTCTTCGGGTCTTTGCGGAAGACCAGCTGGCCTTGCGCGTTCTTGGTGAACAGACCGTTCGGGAGCGTGCTCCAGTCGAGAACGTTCACGCCGTTGTCTTCGGCGACGGCCGGATCACAGATGTTCGCGATCTCGCCTGCGGCGATCGACGCGCGATAGAACTCGCTCGTACAGCCGAAGCTGTTTTGCTGCGCCGGCTGGGCCGTGATGATCTGATAGATCAGCTCGTCCATGACCTGGCGGGTGGGGATGAACGTGTAGAAGAAGTTGCGCAGAATCACGCCCCAAACCTGCTGTTCGAAATCAGCGCGGTCGCGGCGGAAGTGCGACTTCAGATACCCGCGGTTGAAACGCTCGATGTTGTTGAGCGTGGCAAACGTGGTGTTCATGCCTTTATCGTGGCGCGTGCAAAGCGTGTCTTCGCCGACACCGTGATCGGTACAGAACTTGAAGTTCGCCTTAACCGAAGGATCGGTCGAGGACAGGTTGCGGTTGTAACCGAAACGAATCGCGTTCTCGTCGTAGGGGCCCAAGCCGCCTTGAACTTCGTAGAAGGCCGCTGAGTAATCCATGACCGAGGTGTACGCGTAAAAATCGAGGTCGAGCTCGGTGACTTCGCTGTTCGGCTGGCCGATCTGCGACTTGATCACCTTGTACTGCGGGTGGAAGTTGTCTTCGCTATCCGCGCTTCCGTGGAAGTTGTGGCGGAGACCGAAGTTGTGGCCCATCTCGTGGAGAAGGGTCGTGTAGTAAGTCAGCAAGCCGACTTCCGCGCGAAGAGCCTTCTTGAAGGCGGTCGGGTTCGCGCAAAGGGCTTTGTTCTTGCGGGCGAACTTTTCGACGTAGTGCTTGGTCGCTTCGTCGACGAGCTCGGCGCCGTGAACGCCCAGAGCCGCGAGCTTGATTTCGCGCTTCTTGGCGAGCTTGCGCTCTTTGCTTTGCTTGTTCAAGAGAGCGTCTTCGTACACTTCCTTGATGTTCTGGCCCGGCTTGCCTTCGGCGTTCATGAGAACGCTGAGGTCGTTCGGAACCATGAGACCGGCTTCTTTCTCCCAGAGCAGATTGCGGCGCTGGAAGGCCTGGTTGATGTTGCCTTTAGAGACGTTCACGTAGTGCTTGGCGACCGCCGTCATGTCTTTCGGCAGGCCTTGCGTGCCGATCGGCTTGACGGCCGGCTTGATCAGCTTGTCGCTGCCGAGCACGGCCATCGCGTTGAGCTTAGGTGCGGCCGCGGTGCCGAGGGCGCCGTTACAGCCGGGGATTCCGCCCGTGG
>DASUEL010000179.1:0-3531 GCA_036275095.1 Bdellovibrionales bacterium | reverse complement strand
CGCGCTGGTTGCCGCCCTTTCAATCCTCACCCCAGAGATTTTTTCTGAAAAATTTTTTCCGCAAACGCAGGCTCCGGCTGCGCCGGCTTTAAGAGAGCGGCGAGGCGCTTTGGGACTCGCGCTGGGCTCGCAGCTCTAGAGCTTCACTTTCGCGGGATCGAGTCCCCACGACCGGAGAATCTCGGCTTCTTCGGCCTCCGACATCGCCTTTTTGAATTTCGCGCCGGACTGCCCCTTCACGCGCCGCTCGCATTCGGGCCAAGAGGCGTGGCGCATGGGAATCGACCCGATTAGGCTCAAATATGAAAACGCCGCTTTCTTCTCGCCTTGCACTTGCTTGATCTCCGGGAGCGGAACGTCGGGCGGCAGATCCATCACGGCGACGTCGTATTTCAGGAGTGAGCCGTAAAACAAATTCGCACTCTTTCCGGTTGAAAACGCCACCGCGATCTCGTCGCAGCGCTCGTTACCCGGAACGCCGCTGTGGCCCTTCACGTACTTCCACGTGATCGGATTGCGCTTTTTCACCTGGCCCACGAGCCGCGAGAGGCGCTGCCACTCTTCTTGATTCGAAACGTCTTTGCCTTCAGACGACTTCCAGCCGTTTTTCATCCAGCCCCAGATCCATTGCGTGATGCCTCGAATGACATAGGTGGAGTCGGTGTAGATCCAAACCGGGCCTTCAGGCGTTTCTGGCTCGCCTTTCAAGATGGCCGAGAGTGCTTCGATGGCGCCCGTGAGCTCCATTTTGTTGTTGGTCGTTTGAAGGTCGCCGCCACCGAGCTCGCGCACAACACCTTCGGGAGTCGCGATGACCGCGCCCCAGCCGCCGCGGCCCGGGTTGCCCGAGCACGCGCCGTCACAGAACACAATGGTGGTTTTTTTGAAGTCGACGGCCATCAGGACTCGCGCAAGTAGCCCCAGTTGTGGAGCTTGTCGCTGTCTTCTTGCCAGCGATCCCCGATGTCGGTGCGGTAGTACATGTGCGGGATCATGATGTTCTTGATTTTGGAATACGCCGAAGCCTGAGCCTGCTTCATCGTCTGACCGAGGCCCACGACGGTGAGCACGACGCCCGACGTGCCGGCCACTAGCCATTGCCCCTCGACCTGCTTGACGTCTTCGATATGAATTTCTTCAGGCGTACCCTTTTTGAACACGATCGTGGCGTTTCGCGAAAAGTTGTTGAACGTCTCCATATCGTCGAACGGAAACGGCGGGACGACGATGCGTACGCCGATCTGAAAACCGCTTTTCACCTTGAGCTTGATCGTATTGCCCGATGCGAGATCGAAAAAGAACTGTCCAATGGGCGTGAGCATGCCTTCTTGCTGAATCATGATCGTCGGATAGCCGAAGCGCGAAGTGAACTCGAGCGGATAAATGCCGTTATTGTTCACGATGCAATTCAGATCGATGTACCCGACGTAGCCCTCACCGCGTAGAACGTGCTCCATTTTTTTGAGAGTCGCATTGAAAAGGCGATTGGGGCCGCTCCAAAACATGGAAGTGCCCATCTCGCCCGTCGGTGGCCCGATGTTTCCGGGAAACAACTGCTTGTGCTCGAAGTTCACGTTGATCGGTGTCACGAACTCTTTGCCGTTGAAAAACGCGCCGACGGCGACTTCGACACCGGTCACGCGTTTTTGGAGCTGAAAAACCTTAATCTCGTCGGCATGGGCCTTTTTGTAGGCCTCGAGCACGCGCACCACGTCGTGGCCGTCTTCTTCTTCGCCCACGAACAGGCGCCGTTTGACGTTTTGGGCCTCGCCGCTCGGCTTGATCACGTAACGATCGGGGTTTTGGCGCACGTGCGCGATGGCGTCGTCGAATGAGGTGAACTCGCGATAGGAGATGATGTTGACGCCGGCTTTTTTGAGCTCCTCTTGGCCAAACGAGCGGTCGTCTTCGAGACGGTCGGTATAAGCAGAGCCGCCCACGACGAGCTTGCCTTGCTGGCGCAGCTTTTGCGCCTTCTCGCCTTGGCCGAGGGTATCGTCGAACACGATCACGTCGGCCCAATCGACGTCTTTTTCCCAGTCGTTGGTTTTCGCCACGAAGCCGTCGGCGATCTCGCGCTCGGTCTCGGATTTAATGAAGTATCTGACGTCGTGGCCTTCTTTCGCCACCTGCCAAGCAATGTCGCCAATCAGTCCGGAGAGTGAAACGAACAGAAACTTTTTCTTCTCCATTTATCGATACATCCTATTTCAGACTAATACGGTCCGTTGGAGTGAGATGCAACTACTTTTCGCCCGGCGCGACGACGCCGGAGGCGCGCTCGATCAGCCATTCACCGTCCGCCTTTACGAGCGAGAGACGAAAGTCGACACGGTCGAAAGGAACGCTCACGCGACTGTGTTTCAGGTTCAGGCTCAGCTCGGCGTCGGCGGTCGAGGCGCCCGGCTGAACCGAAATTTTGAGATCCCGAATCTCGACCTTTAAGGGCTTCAAGACGAAAAATGCCGCGCTGAAACTCTGTATGGCCTCTTGCTTCGAGGGAACGGAGTGGGTTGCGCCGTCTCGGAGCTCCACCTGTCCCGAAAACGCGGGGCTTAAATGCTTCGTTAATTGAACGGAGCGGGCGTGGATTTGAACCCCTTGGAGCTCCTCGCCGACGGACGCGTCCTGGGCGAGCTGCTCGATTCGTTTTTTGATGAGCTGAGCGTCGGTGGAGCCGAGCATGCGGTAGGCGAAAAAACCCGCGGCGGCGACAAAGGCGATTATGAACAAAACTTTGGAGTTGCTCATAGATTCATTATTGCCCGGTTGGCGCGCGGGTCAAGCCAGGTTCTTCCATAACGCCCGAGTCGCTGAAGGCTTCGCCGATTTTTCGAAAGACCTCATCCGACGCCGAAGGCGATTTGAACTTCTGGGTACAGACCGCGAGAACCACGCTCTTGCTCTTCGCGCCGGACTTATCGGCAACGCTGACGATACCCATGTCGCAAGCCCTGCGCACTTGGGTGCCGGTCTTGTGGGCGAATTTATATTTTTTCGAAAGGCCCGCGACGAGCCGGTCCTTGCCGGTGAAGCAGCGGCGCATGAGGTCAACCATTTCCTGGGAGCGCTCGGGCGTTAGAACCTTTCCGAGCGCGATCTTTTCGAGGAGCTCTCCGTAACTCGTGAGGGTCGCCGAGTTCAAGCCCCGGTCGTAATAACGCTCGAAGGCCTCGTGCACGCTCTGCACCTTCAGCTCCTTGAAGCCGACCCCGATCAGCTCGGCCAGCTTCTTTGCCTTCTCTCTTTCGTCTTTCACCTTTTTGAGGGTAATGAAGTCGTGGTTCGTCAGGCTCTTCGCCTTGGGGTGCATTTCGCCGAAGCCCATGATGCGCACCATGAGAAGGCTTGTGATGTAACTGAGCCCCGACGGAATGTACTCACGGATGTTCTGATTGAGCGTTTCCAGCCCGACGAGGTCGATCAATATGTCGGTCGCCGCGTTGTCGCTTTCGATCATCATTTGCTCCATGAGATAATGGAGAGATACCGACTGCCCGGGCTCGATCCAGTTCGTCTGACCGCTGCCGT
>DASUEL010000178.1:0-5040 GCA_036275095.1 Bdellovibrionales bacterium | reverse complement strand
TGACCGCTCTTAAAGGTGACGAGAACTTTGTAGAAATCGCCTTCGGGCGTTTGCACGATTTGGTTTGAAACGGGAAATGACTTCTCTTTGTTGGCGACCGTAAGCGGCCGGTAACCGAAGCTCGGTCCTGACAGCACCAGTACGTCGTCAGAGAGGACCACGAGCTTGGATTGAGCTTGCGCCTCTCCACGCGAGGAGACACACAAAACCGCCAGCAGGAGCAAAGCTGCAATCCCATGAATGAGGCGCATCACTTATTGTGTGAATTCATTCAAAAAATTGTCAATTTTTGCGAGGTCCGTATTCAGCGAGTAAACGCGTAACTAGCCCGGGTAAAGTCTTGGTAGCTGGACCCGCGAGCTGCTCGTCGAACATCGTCGTGAGCGGAGTGGGCTCCAGATTCACTTCGATTGAGCGGGCCCGGCCTCGGCCCTTTGCGTGCGCAACGAAGCCCGCCGCCAGGTAGACGACCCCGGAAGTACCGACTGAAATGAAGAGATCGCAGGCGTCCAAGAACTCGAAGATTTCGTCCATGTGCATGGGCATTTCGCCGAACCACACGATGTGCGGCCGCAACGTTCCGGTGACCTGGCAGCATTCGCATTTTGTCGCCGAAGTGATTTCGCCATTCCAAACGTACACTTGGTCCGAACTCTGACAGCGAACCTTTAACAGCTCACCGTGCATGTGGAGAAGCTTGCGGCTTCCGGCGCGCTCGTGCAAATTGTCGACATTTTGGGTGACGAGCAGGAATTCGCCCGGCCAGCGGCGCTCCAGCTCGACCAAAGCCCGGTGAGCGTCGTTCGGTGCGATTTTCGGGTCCTGAATTCCCGCTCTCCTCATGTTGTAAAAACGCTGCACCAGTTCGGGATCGCGCTTGAACCCTTCGGGCGAAGCCACATCCTCGATGCGATGCTGCTCCCACAACCCGTCGGAGGCGCGAAACGTCGCGATGCCGCTCTCGGCTGAGATCCCCGCGCCCGTCAGCACGAATAGCCGGGGCGCCTGTTTTTTCACTGAAGGCATGTCACTCCCCGATAATTTTCACGAGCACGCGCTTTCGCCTGCGCCCGTCGAACTCGCCGTAGAAGATCTGCTCCCAGGTGCCGAAGTCGAGCTTGCCGCCGGTGATCGCGACAACCACTTCGCGCCCCATGATTTGCCGTTTGATGTGGGCATCGGCGTTGTCCTCGCCCGTGTCGTTGTGCCGGTACTGATCGATCGGCCCGTGCGGCGCCAGTTTTTCGAGCCAAACTTTGAAATCGTGATGTAGTCCGCGCTCGTCATCGTTGATGAAGACGGAGCTCGATATGTGCATCGGATTCACGAGACAAAGCCCTTCTCTGATTCCGCTCTCTTTCAGGCACGCGTTTACTTGCGGCGTGATATTCACGAACGCCATTCGCTCGGGGATTTCGAACTGTAGCTCTTTTCGGTAGTGTTTCACGGCCGGATTCCTCCCTTGACTGCGACCTCGGCGGTTATAGCATATCTTATGGCAAAAGACCTTTTAGATCTGCATGGTTGCCGCGCGGAAGACGTGATCGACCGCGTTGACCGCTTCATCGTGAAAGCCAACGGCTTGGGCCTCGACCGCGTGCGCATCATGACCGGAAAGGGAAAAGGCATTGTCCAAAAAACCGTCATTGAATATTTGAAATTAGGCGGCTTTCCGTGGCAATTTGAGAAGACTCAAGGGCGCGTGAATGAAGGCGTTCTGATCGTGTTCCTGTAACCGGTTTCAGCCAAGGACAGTGTGGATGACGAAGCTTTTTTGGATCGACATGGAGATGACCGGGCTCGACGTGAGCAAAGAAGTCATCATCGAAGTCGCGGCCGTCATAACCGATTTGCAGCTCAACGCGCTCGACACTTACAGCACCGTCGTCAGGCAGGAGCAGAAATACCTCGACGCCATGGACGACTGGAACAAAACTCACCATCGTGAATCGGGCCTGACCGAAGCCGTGCCGAAAGGCAAAGACCCGGCGGTCGTCGAGCGCGAGCTCATTGCGCTTCTCGACAAGCACTTCAAAGACGAGCGCGCCGTGATCGCGGGCAACTCGATCTCGCAAGATCGTCTTTTCATCAACAAATACTTCAAGAGCTTCGCCGCCCGTCTCCACTACCGCATGCTCGACGTGACGGCCTGGAAGATCATGATGAACGCGCGTTTCGGAATCATTCACCAGAAGAAAAACGCCCATCGCGCCGTCGATGACATTCAAGAAAGCATCGACGAGATGCGCTTGTACCTGTCGAAAGTGGATCCTGCCAAAGCAAATTGAATCCCAGCGGTTCCGACGGCGGCGCAAGCCCGGCCGGCGGCCGCGGCCACCAAGTTGAGTTGTTTCTTCGCCCGTTCCTGCGCCGCCCGAGAGCCGGCGAGTTCGCGGAGATTGCGCGTCAACTCAAGAGTCTCGGTGGCGACTAAGCCGATTTCGTGTCCCCAAAATAAAAACGGCCACATGGAGTGGCCGTTTTCAAGCGGACGCAGCAAACGCAATCGAGTTCCAATCAGTACCGGTAATGCTCCGGCTTGAACGGCCCGTTCGGCGAAAGCCCCAGATAGTCCGACTGCTTCTTTGAGAGCCTCGTCAGCTCGACGCCGATCTTGCCCAGATGAAGAGCCGCGACTTTTTCGTCGAGCTCTTTCGGGAGGCGGTACACGCCGATCTCTTTGTACTTTTCGCGGTTCGTGTACAGCTCGATCTGTGCGAGTACTTGGTTGCTGAACGAATTGCTCATCACGAACGACGGATGGCCGGTCGCGCAGCCGAGGTTCACGAGGCGGCCTTCGGCGAGCACGATGATCTTGCGGCCGTTTTTCAGCGTGTGCATGTCGACCTGCGGCTTCACCGTCTCTTTTTTCGAGTTCTTGGTCAGCCAAGCCATGTCGATTTCAATATCGAAGTGGCCGATGTTGCAGACGATCGCGCCGTCTTTCATCGCGTTGAAGTGCTTGTCAGTGATGATGTCGCAGCAGCCGGTCGCCGTAACGAAGATGTCGGCTTGCGGAGCGGCCTTTTCCATCGTCGTGACTTCGAAGCCTTCCATCGCGGCCTGGAGCGCGCAGATCGGATCGATTTCAGTCACCAGCACGCGCGCGCCGTAAGAGCGCAAACTGTGCGCGCAGCCTTTGCCCACGTCGCCGTAGCCCGCGACGACGACGACTTTACCCGCCATCATCACGTCGGTGGCGCGCTTAATACCGTCGGCGAGCGACTCGCGGCAGCCGTAGAGATTGTCGAACTTCGACTTCGTGACGGAGTCGTTCACGTTGATCGCGGGGCACTTGAGCAGGCCCTTCGCGTGCAGGCGCTCGAGGTTGTGAACGCCGGTGGTCGTCTCTTCAGAAAGACCGATGATGTTCTTGAGCTGTTTCGCGAAGCGCGGCTCGTGCATCATGTTCGTCAGATCGCCGCCGTCGTCGAGAATGAGATTGTAGCCTTCGGGCCCCCAGCCGGTGATCGTCTGCTCGATGCACCAGTTGAACTCGTCATTCGTTTCACCCTTCCACGCGAAAACCGGAATGCCGGCCGCGGCAATGGCAACGGCCGCGTGGTCTTGCGTCGAAAAGATATTGCATGAGGACCAGCGTACTTCGGCTCCAAGAGCCGTGAGCGTTTCGATCAAAACCGCGGTTTGAATCGTCATATGGAGGCAGCCCGCAATGCGCGCGCCTTTCAGCGGCTGCTTCGCGCCAAACTCCTGACGAAGCGCCATCAGGCCCGGCATTTCGCTTTCGGCGATCTCGATTTCTTTGCGGCCCCAGCGCGCGAGCTCCTCGAACACCTTCGGGTTTTCCATGGCCTCTTTGCAGACGGCGTAGTCACGTTGAGCGGCTTTCGCGGCCTTCACGACGGGACCGGCTTTTGCCAGCTCGGCGGCTTTCGCTTTCTTGATTTTTTCGTAGTCTTTTTTGGTCGGCTCTTTTTTGAGCGGAGCCTCGCGGACAGCGGTCTTCTTTCCGGCGTTTTTCGCAGCCGAACTCTTATTCAACACAGGGGCCTCCTCTATTGGCCGGGGTTTCGTTATTGCGAAACCCAATTTGGTCTGAACTGGATTGGCGTAGGCTATGCAAAACGGGTGGATTTGTCCAGGATCACTCGAGCGTCACTCGCAAACCGTCATGATTTCATAGCCGGTATCGGTGATCAGGACGGTGTGCTCGAACTGGGCCGAAAGGCATTTGTCGGCCGTCGTATACCAAAGAATGCTCGAACCCGGAATCGCGTGCTCCTTCATCGGGGCGCTGGTTTCGTTCACCATGGGCTCGACCGTGATGCATCTCCAAGCACGCAGCGGATCGCCTTTACCTTTTTTGCCGTATGAAGGCACGAACGGGTCGTCGTGAAACTTGGTACCGATTCCATGTCCGCCGATCTCACGCACGACATGAAAGCCCTTCTTGGTGACGTATTTGTTGACTTCAAAACCGATGTCGCCCGTGGTGCCCCCGGGCTGAATGGCCTCAATACCCACGTTCATGGCGCCTTTGGCAGCTTCGGTGATGGCTTTCGCGCTGTCGTTCACGTTTCCGACGTAAAAGGTGTACGAGGTATCGCCATGAAAACCGCCCAGAAGGACGGTCACGTCAATATTGACGATGTCGCCCTCTTTCAGAACGGTCTTGTCGGGCACGCCGTGGCAAATCACTTCGTTGACCGAGGTACAAATCGACCGGGGAAAGCCATGATAGTTCAACGGCGCGGGCGTCGCTCCCTTTGAACGGATGAAGTCCTCGGCGATCTTGTCGATTTCGAGCGTCGTTCGACCGGGAGTCGCGAACTGACCGAGGTACTTGAGTGTCTCGGCCGCTAGCCGACCGGCTTTCTCCATACCTCGAATGTGACTTGCAACCGCAGGGGTCATGTACTCTCCAAAATAGGCCTGGCGCATCGCGCCAACCGGCTTCTTCTTGAGTTGTAACCCATTCGGTGGAAGCGGCGCAAGTCTTTGGAAGAATAAGCCCTTTACCGAGTGAAGAATTCTTATGTCACAGAACAAAAGCCGAAGGGTACGCCGTTCTTCTTCCGG
>DASUEL010000177.1:0-10122 GCA_036275095.1 Bdellovibrionales bacterium | reverse complement strand
GTCGACTCCGGCATTCGCTCCGAGGAGCAGGTGCAAGCGGAGATCGAAGCCACGCAGAAACGCAAAGAGGAAATCGCGCGCATCAAACGCGCCGAGGGGCAGTTCAGCCAGCAATACATCGAGGCGCAGGCCGCGTACATCCAGGGCTTCAGGGATTACCGTGAAGGCAACTTCAGCCGCGCGATTCAAAGCTTCACCGCGGCGCTCGCGCTCTATCCGGGCCACGAGCTGGCGGCCAAGTATAAGAAGCTGTCGGAGCGCCGCCTCGACGAGATGGTGCAAGCTTCGTTGTTCGAAGCCCGCCGCAATATGGAACAAAACAAGTACGAGCTCGCGAAAGCGGCCTACAAAAATATCATGATCATGGTGAACGATCCCAACAACAAGACGTTCATCGAAGCGAAAGAAAGGTATGAGGAGATCGAGCTCCTCTTAAGCGGCAAGTTCTGATGGCGATTCTTCGGGTCTATAAGGAAGGCAAAGAGCTGCAAAAGCTCACGATCGAGAGCGGGCGCGAGTACATCGCGGGCCGGGCCGATTCGTGCGACATTCGCCTTACCGACTCCGCGATCTCGCGCCAGCACCTCAGGATTTTCGAGGAGAACGGCCAGTGGAAGGCGCAGATCACGTCCCGATTCGGTCAAATCAGCCATCTCGGCGCCCTCCACCAAACGCTCGACCTCGAAGACGGGATTCGTTTTTACACCGGCGATTTCGAGTTCCGCTTCGAAATGGAGTCTCAAAGCGTAGTGCAAAAAGCCGCCAAGCCGGCGAAGAAGACGAAGGCCGCAAAAGCCGAGCCCGCGGCTCAGCCTAAAGCCGAAGATAAGTCGGAGATCGATATCTCCGCCGAGCCGTCCGGCAACTTTCCGGCGCCGATTGGCGGCAGCTCTCCATTGAAGCTCGAATCCGACTCCGAGGAAAAAACGTCGCTCGGCTTCGTGAATGTCCAGCCCTACGTTCGTATTTTCAACTCAAAGTCGCAAAGAGCGGTCGATACTAAGCTCGACGGACAGTACTGGAAGGCCGGGCGCTCACCCGATTGCCAAATCGTACTCGACGAGGTATCGGCGAGCCGAAACCACTTCGAAATCAAAAAAGCCGGCAGCGAGTTCACGCTGACGGATCTCGGCAGCTCGAACGGCACGCGCCTCAACGGCGAGATTCTCGACGAGCTCCAGCCCGTCCCGCTTCGCAGCGGCGACGTGATCACGATCGGCGCGACGACCATCGAGTTTCAGTTTCGCGATCCATCTTTCGGCATCAAGCTTCAACAGGTCGGCGTCGTCCCGTACGGCGCGGACTACGGCATCGTGCCGCAAGGCCAGCGCGTCGAAGTCATCCGCCGCAAAAAAGGCTTCAAGGCAAAGCCGATCCACATGGCGATCGGCGCGATATGCCTCGTGATCATCATCAGCCAGCTGATGGGCGGCGGCAACTCCGGTCAGACCGGCATGGGCTCCGAGGGCGACCCCGTCACGAACCCGGAGTCGGGCCCGCCTGGCATGTCCAAGCAAGAGGAAAAGCTTCTTGCGGACTCGTACAAACTGGCCGAAACGCTGTTCAAGACGCAAAAATATGAAGCGGCGCTGATCGAGATCAGAAAGATCCACGAAAAGGTCCCTCAGTACAAGCGCTCGCGCGAGCTCGAAGCCTTCGCGCAACAGGCGATCGACATCCGCAACGACCTGGCCGAAGAGGAACGGCGCCGCCAGGAGCAAGCGCGAATTCGCGCCGAAGCTCAGGGCATCGTCGAGGAGTGCCGTGCCCGTAACTTCAGGTCCGCCGACCAAGCCGAGGCTTGTCTGCAGCCGGCGACCGAGATGGATCCCGAAAATGCGGCCGCCAAGGCGCTCATCTCGAAGATCCGCAAAGAAGAAGAGGACCGTCGCGCCCGACAGGCCAACAAGGCCGCGTACGACGCCGAGGTCGCCGAGTTGAAAGGCGTCTTCCGCCGCGCCGAAGATCAAGAGAGGAAGGGCCAGTTGCTCAATGCCATCGCGACGTACACTCAAGTCACCAAGTCGGGTAACGCCGATCCCGGCGGCCTGAAAGCGAAGGCAAAAGCGAAAGTCACGGAGCTCGAAGGACGCATTCAGAATGAGATTTCGAAGAGCGAGCAAAAGGCCTCCGAGTACTTCTCGCAGGAAAAGTTCAAGGACGCCCTGCTCGAGCTGAAGAAAGCGCTGGAGCTGAATCCTTCGAGCGTCAAGACCAAGGCGCAGTTCGACAAAGTCTACAAAGAGCTCAACAAGCGTCTGAAGGCGATTTACGGCGACAGTGTTCTCGAGGAGAGCCTCGGCAATATCGAAGCCGCCAAACAAAAGTGGAACAACATCCTCGATATGGATCTCGAGACCGGCGAGTACTACCAGAAGTCGAAGCGCCAGCTCAAAAAGTACGGGGGCTGACGATGTCGTTCCAGCAACGCTCCTATGCCGGTAAAATCTTCCGTCCGAAACCGGAGTTTCACCACAGCGATAGCGAGCGCTTGCTCGTCGTCGCCACGCCATGGGGCAACCGCGCGGGCACCCGCCGCGCCGTCGACACGCTATCGGAGTTTTTTGCTTCGAACCTCGGAGACAACGAAGCGACCTCGCCCTTCCGCAAGCTCCCGCACCTTTCAGCGGTCGGGAACAACCTCCGGATCGGTGTCCTTCTCGCGAACGAGTACTTTTTCAACTCAGAGAACAAAGACGAGTATAAAAACGGCGCTGAATTTTTCGCGGCCGCGTACGATCAAAAGGAAGTGGTTTGGCTTCAAGTCGGGCATCCGCACGTCTTTCTAAAGCGGCAAGGCCGGCCCATTCTCCAATTGAGCGCGAGTATCGATCTCTCGATGGAGCTCAGTCTCCCCGGCAAAGCGCTCCCGCCACTGCCGGGCGAGCTGATCGGCATCGACGCCAACCCGCACATCGTGATCAACAGCTTCAGGCCCGCGCCGGGCGACAAACTCGTGCTCATCAGCCGTTCGTGGCTTCCGCAAGAGCTCTTCGCTCTGCCCGACGACGAGATCAGTGTAGAGGGCATTAGCCGGGTACTTTCGCAACAAGGCAGCGAGGATCTGCCCTACTGGCTCGGCGTTTGGGACCTGTAAGGCTCTTCAAAGCGAAGCGCGCACGCGCTCCTGGGCCTGAGCGAGAAACTTCTGATTTTCAGGCAAATACATCAGGATCTCACCCGCGGCCGGGCCGCGCGGCCGGTCGATGTCTAAGTCCCAAACGAGCCCGTTTACATAGTTCAGCCGCTCGATCCTCCGATCGAGCATGTGAAGGTGATAGGACTTGAGAAACGCGTCACGGTGAAAACCCGCATCGGGCGATCCCGAAAGGCGAATCCAGGTCAAAAGCTCGCGAAACAAGTGGTCGTCGCAGCTCTTGAGCTTCTGAATCGAGAACTCCTTGGATTTCAGAACCGAGAAACACCCGTCTTGCGGCAGCTCGGTTTTCTGGCGAAGCCGGTTCGAGGCGAGGTAAATCCAGCGCTGATCTTTGTATTTCTTCCCGAGCTTCAGCAGGTAGTTCCAATCGGACCTTTCAATCGCGAGCTGCGCGAACCAGCTGCCCAGGAGCGGGTCCGGCGGGCCGCTCAATACCTGCTCGAGGTAGCTCTCCGGCGGATGTATGCCCCCCTCGTTCCACAAAGCTTGGGCGAACTGCACGCGCCGTATGAGGTTGGTGGGCGGCGGCGTCCACGGCGCGGTTTTCAGCGAAGCCGTGTAGGGCGCGAACATCGCGATGGTCTCGGCCCAGCGCGAATGGGTCGGCCGCAGCGGCGCGGTTTCCAGGCGGTCGGTCAGGCTGTTGAAGATACGCGGTGGAAATTCGTGAAGATAAAGATAATGGCCCCGGCGAATCGCCAGGCGCACGCGGCCTTCTTGGTGCCACTGACTCCAACCCGACTCGATCATGAGAGGACGCTCGGGATCCCACGTCACGTCGGGCGAAGCCATGGCTTTCGTGAGCGAGACGGTCCCAAACGGCTCCTCCGAGACGGTTTTCTCTCCGAGCAAGTCGAAAATCGTCGCGCTCACGTCGAGCAACGAAACGTTTGCATCGATTTTCCACTGAATTCCGAGATCGCGTTTTTTCTGCGCCGGCTTGATCAAAAGCCCGACCTGCGTGTTGCCGCTCAGAAGATTGTAGCCGTCGAGCTCGCCCGCGCGCTCGAAGCGCGGCCGCCCGTTGAGGCCGGCCAAAAAAACGTGCGTGTCATTCCACCGATTGAGCGACTTGATGTCTTGAATGAACTTTGCCAGGCGGCTGTCGAAGAGCTCGAAGCGCCCTTCGAATGAACGCGGCACGGGCCGTCCTTCGGCGTCCGTACCCGGGTTCGCGAGGTCCTGGAGATCCGGGACGTAGAACACCGCGAAGTATGGGCGGCTTTCGCTCTGGCGCTTTAGCCACGACAAGAAGACGCCGCCGGTGTGCTCGAATGAGTTGTGAAATTTATTGAGCTCGGGCAAGAAGTTGTCGTCGAAAACCTCGAAGCCCTGATCGAGTCCCGACTTCTTGAAGATGGGCGCGCCTCCGGAGGCGAAAAAAGTCTTGTAGCGCTTTTCGAGCGCGACTTCGGCGGCCGTCCTGAACCGCGCGGGAAGAAACACCGGGCCGTTGTGAATCACACCGTGCGCTTGCGGCGGCTTCGCCGTGAGAACCGAAGCCAGAGCCGGCTGCGCCAGTACGGACGGCGTGTAAGCGTGGGTGAATCGCACCGACTCCGCGCAGAGCAAATCGAGCCCAGACGGCTCGCCGCTCGCCGTCTCTTGGTCGGTGCACGATACGAAGTCGGCCGGCAACGTATCAATGGCCAGCACGAGCACCGACGGCGGGCGAGCGCCATCCCACTGGCAAGACGAAAGCGCGAGCGCCGCGAACGCGCTCAGAACGCAAGCGCGCCAGCTCGCGAACTGGACTCGACCTGTGACGATAACGCCGGCTGCCATCTTGGCTCCTCTTGAGCTCATCATACCTTGACCGAAATATTCGGCTCCAGGGATAATTTTAGTCACAATACCTAAGGAGCCTTCCATGCCATTCCAGAAACTATTCGTCATCGCCGACGCCGGCGCTCAAGTGATTATGTGGTTGCTCCTGCTCCTCAGCGTCCTGAGCTTGGCGGCGATTATCGAGCGTTGGCTCGTACTTCGCCAGGTCAAAGCGAAAGGCCAGCGCATCAAAGACCAGCTCGCGCACGCGATCGCGGCCCAAAATCTCGAGGAGCTTTCGGATCTGGCCAAAGACCGCGACTCCATAGAAGGGCGCGCTCTCGGCTACGGCTTGAAACACGTGAAAGACCACGGGCCCGACGGCGTGGGCGAGCTCATCAACAGCTATGCGTTGATGGAGAAGCCCAAGCTCGAGCGCTCGCTCAACTTCTTGGCCACCGTCGGCAACAACGCTCCGTTCGTCGGGCTGCTCGGAACCGTGTTCGGGATCATGAAGGCGTTCCACGATCTCGGCGTCAGCCAAGGCGACGCGGCTTCGGTGATGACCGGCATTGCCGACGCGCTTGCGGCAACCGCGGTCGGATTGTTCGTGGCGATCCCGGCCGTCGCGGCCTACAACCATTTTCAAAAGCAGGTTAAGCACACCTTGGCCGGCCTCGACGCGATTCGCGACCTTTGCATCGCCTACGCGAAGCGGAAGGGCAAATAATGGGCGCGTCCTCGAACAACGACAACGACGATACCATTTCGGCGATCAACGTAACCCCGTTCGTCGACATCATACTCGTCGTGCTCATCATTTTCATGGTGACCACGCCGATTATCATGAAGCCTAGTATAAACGTGAATCTGCCGAAGGCGGCGAGCGGCGACGAGACCTCGGCGGCGCCCCTGAACATCTCGATCAGCGCGGCCGGCGCGATTTTTCTAAATGGAAAACCCGCGAGCGAAGAGGAGCTGAAAAACTATTCGGCCGATCTGATCAAACAAAAGCCCGACGCCCAGGCGATCATCTCGGCAGACAAAGACGTTCCGCACGGTAAGGTCATCACGGTCATCGACTCCGTGAAGTCCGGCGGCATTCACAAGTTCGCGATCAGCATCGACAAGAAATAAAGCGAAACCGCACAACCGAAGTGGCCGGCTCATCGAATCTGCGCCGGCCCCAATTCGCGCACGGCCAGGTTAGCGGACGCTCGAGTAGTAATACCCTTCACCGCGAAATACGAGATAGCCGTGCTCGCCGGCGCCGCTCTTGCGGCCGTTGAAGGTCAAGTACGGCGAGTCCGATATTACATTCATCAATTTATAAGAGGCCTTGTTGCAGCTGCGGCATTTTGGCTTGTGCTTAACCGTGGCGACGTACTCGCCGACGCCCGTTCCGAATTTGCCGATACGGCGCTGAACCGTAATCATGCGGGTCTTACTGTCTTTGAAGCGTCCACCCGACTCGCGCACGCAAAGTAGCGGCAGGCTGTTGTCGCGCGCGCTGAAGCTCTTCTTTTGCGACAAGCGGTAGCAGCGCTGGCCCAACGAAGCCCAGCTGGTTTGCGAAATCAACGTTACGAGCATGACCAAAGCAAAGAAACGCATAGTGCACTCCTGGTGTTCGAGCTGGAGACTTCAGGATCCATGCCGAACGCCAACTATGTGGTATTTCGCTTGCAGCTCGTCCTGGTAGGACAAATTCGCGCGCGACGGTGGCCAGCTGTAATTAAACCGCCCGCGGGCTTGTCGAATTAATTTTCAGCAGTCGGCCAATTTGGGCCAACAGGAGCCAATGAAACGCGGTCTTGATCTCGCCATTGAATTGCCGGGCCTTTACTTGGTCCACCAGAACTTGCCGGGCAAAGAAGTCGATCAGCACGTCCACGACGAGCACCTGTTGTTCTTTCCGCTTCATGGCGAGATTCAGGTGCATCTCGAGAAATCGACCTTGAGCTGCGGCCCCGGCCGCATGATCTACGTACCGCCAGCGACCCAACACGCTTTCGAGTCTTCCGACAAGGAGGGCGAGCGCCTGATTGCGCTCTTAGGCCCGAAGGTTTGGAAGAAGCACAAACTTCCGAAGCTGGAAGCGACACTGGTCGCGGCCAATCAGCTCTGCAAGGAGCTGCTGTTCTACATGCTCCTTCACAAAAAAACCAAACATGCCCCCGAGCTCGTCGATTTGTTCGCGCGAATACTCGCCGAAGTTCTGCAGACGAGCGAAGGCGTCCACGCTTCCCAGCTCAACCAGCTCGAGGGTCGCGCGCGCGACCCGCGCCTGCTCAAGGCGCTCGCCTTCCTGCGGGCGAACGTCAATGAGCCGCCGCCGGCGAGCGCCCTCGCCGAGCACGCCGGCATGAGCTTGCGCAACCTCAATCGTCTCTTCTTGCAGGAGCTGGGACTCACGCCGAAGCAAGTCGCCACCTCCCTGAGGATCGAACACGCGAAAACACTGCTTCTAGAAGGCAGAGTCTCGGTCACCGAGGCCGCTTTATCATCGGGGTACCAGTCCCTATCGCAATTCATTACCGTCTTTCGCCAGGTGACGGGCCAGCTACCCTCTGAAATCCGGCGTTTTGGCCAAAAATAGCAGTTCTCCGGCCGGTCTTGGAAAGCCGCCCTTCCCCCAATTCCGTATAACCAGCTCCATCAACGTCAACGCCCGAACGGGCCAAACAAATGGAGCCGAACATGAAAATCCTGAATATCCTCGTAACTGCGTTCTTGCTGTCAAATGCCGCTCAGGCCTCGAGTCTGACGGTGCAAACCCACACCGCCAATGAAGCGGGCTTCATGGTGAACTCGCACCTCATTATGGGCGCGCGCGAAGCGATTCTCGTCGACGCTCAATTCACGCGCAGCGAAGCCCGCAAAGTCGCTGAAATGGTGAAGGCCTCGAAGCGCCGATTGAAGGCGATCTTCATCACGCACGGCCACCCCGATCATTATTTCGGCCTCGAAGTACTCGCGAAGGAGTTCCCGAGCGTTCCCATTCTCGCGGCGGCCGAAACGATCAATGAGATCAAGGCCACGAGCGCGGGCAAGCTCGCGTACTGGAAACCGATGTACAAAGACGATCTGACCGACACGATCGTGCTGCCGAAACCGCTCAGCCAGCCGGTCCTCACCGTCGACGGGCAGCGCCTGGAGCTCGTCAACCTGACGCCCGGTGAAAGCGAAAGCGCGACGATTTTGTTCAATCGCGAACAGGGTCTGCTCGTCGCCGGCGATCTCGCTTACAATCAGGTTCATCTCTGGCTTGCTGAGAACCGACCCGAAGGCTGGCTCAAAAACTTGGCTGATCTCAAATCGCTCGGCGCGATCTCGAGCGTGCTCACCGGCCACGGGCCCGTGGCGGATGCGTCGGTTCTCACGCTCAACGAAACGTACATCCGCGATTTCGTGACAGCGACCGTGAAGACGGCGAGCGAGGCGAAAGCGGAGCTCAAGACCAAATACCCGAGCTTCAAGCTTCCGATCATCGCGGAGCTGAGTGTGGACGCGAGGAAAGGCTCGAACTAGAGGCGGCGCCCGCCGCTTGCGAGCCTGTGATAGTTGCCGCTCTCGAGGTCTTTCTTGTCTTCAAGAAAGGCCTTTTCGGCTGTTTTGCGAATGGCGATCTTCAATAACGGCGCCAGAAAGCGCATCAGCCCGGGAGTCGGCGCCACGAACTTCGCCCGTACCACGCAAGCTTGTTCGGCCAGCGACTCGAACCAGAACTGAATGGTCAAACCCTTGTTCGTGCCGGCGATGACCTCTTGGTAGAGGCTGCCGTCCTCCAGCTTTTTGCAAAGATATTGGTCGTCATGGCGCATGCCCAGTAGCTTCACTTCTTGGCGAAACTCGATTAGGTTCGGCTCTTTTTTTAGAATCGTGAATTTGAGATCCGGATGAACGCCTTGTTTGGCGTGATGTTCGATGTCGAAGAACTGCGATCGAACTTCATCGACTGGTCGTGCGATCGCGCCTTTGAGCTCGACTTCAATTTTCGCAGCCATACCTTATGACGCCACCTGATGGCCCTGCTGTCAAAAGCGTAAATGAAAACTAGATTAGATGAAGGCCGCGATTGTCAGAACAAGGCCTAAAACGACGGCGGCATTCGCGATCAGACGTGAGTATGACATTGGTTTCTCCTATTGGTTGGCTTCACTCAGCAGATCGAAGCAAGGACGAGGCCGCGCCAGGCAGCTGCAGGTCGTCAAGCAGGCACATAAATTGTCAGTCATATCATAGGCTTATGCATTGAGGCTAAAACGTAAACTCATTCGCCAGGGAACCTTTACAGGAAATGCCCCACAACGGCAACTGCCTGAACCGGCAGGTTTGTCGACAGGTGCTTGCCGAAAACCGGCAGGTCGGCGCGTTCCTCGCATCGCGTGTGTTTAATTCGCGATCACCGGGAATGCTTCTTGCCTAACCACAATCGTAACCCTTTACCTGGAGCCTACGATGTATAAGAAAGTGTTAGCCAGCGCGACGGCCTTTTCACTCATGATTCCGTCTTCTACTTTGTTCGCACAAGGTGCCCAAACCGATACGAATGTTCCGAGCGAAGCCGAAGTCGTTGCAGCCGCGACCGCGGTCGCCGAGAACATGTTTTTCGTGCAACAGCTGAAGGGTCAGCTCGTCGAGCAGGAAAAGCGCCTTGATGGCATCGGCCAACATGATGTCGTGGACGCCTGGGCGAACGGTTACGCCTACACCGCCTATGTATTGGCCGCCACAACCGGTTTCTTGATTTATCGCGGCCGCAAGATGCAAGACATTCGCACTCTCTTTTATTACGGCGGAGCCTTCGTCACGGGCGGAACGGCGGCCGGCATGGGGCTCGAAGCTTTGCTCTACAAGAAATCCGGCGAAAAACTCGACGACATTCAGCGCGGCAAGATCGCGAAAGACATCCAGACCCTCAAGGGCGAGCTCGACAAATACGAGCGCGATTTAAACGCCTCGATGTCGCGGCTTCGCCCGCACGTCGCCGATCTCGACGCCAAAATCCTGGCCGTCGTTTCAAACCCCGACAACCTCTATCGCGTACGCCGGGTCACCGAGCTGCGCTCGGAAATCGGCTCGCTACGCGCCGATCTCTCCACCGAAAACCGCGAGTTTTGGTTTGCCGCCCTTTCGCTGGCCGGCTCCGTTTACACGCTCGGTAAGACCGCGATCCCGGCCCTCGAAACGTC
>DASUEL010000176.1:0-2760 GCA_036275095.1 Bdellovibrionales bacterium | reverse complement strand
CAAGTTTGCGAGCCATGAGTCTCAAGCTCGAGCCCTCGCTCGAGGCCGACGCGCTTCTCGACAAAGTCGAAGGCCTCGAGGCCGCGTATGACACGCGCATCGGGATCGAGCGCCGCCTCGAGCTGCTGGGCGAGCTCCTCGAGCAAACTCACACGCTTCCAACTCTGAATCTCGAGTTGCTGGTGCTCGCGGCCGCCTGCCGCGCGCTCTACCGGCTCAAGCAACCCGAAATGCTCGAGCTCCCGCTTTCACGTTATCGCGCGCTCTCTCTATCGCTGACTTCAGGAGCTTCCTCCGACGCGCTCGGCGTGCTCGACATCAAATCGATGCAGTCGGTGAACACGACCTGGCTCGGGCGAACCGCCGAGTATGCTTCGATGACCTACGCCATCGCGAAAGCGGTCGGACACAGCCGTCTTGCGCGTCTCCTGTCGGGGCGAAGCGCCCCCTCGGATTTCACCGCAGAGGAAATCGAAAGACTCTCGAAATTGGTGTTCAGCGCGCTCAGCCAGTTGAAAGGCCCGGTGATGAAGCTCGGCCAGCTCGCGGCATATTGCGTGTCGGAGCTGCCGGCCGAGGCGCGGGCCGTGCTTGAAGGACTCCAAGACGCCTCGACGCCCGTCGCGGGTGAGGTGATACGCGCGCGGCTCGTGGAAGAGCTCGGTCCGCTCGAGCGCGTTTTCGCGAATTTTTCCGACGTGCCGATCGGAACCGGCAGCATCGGGCAGGTTCACGCGGCCCGCCTCCTCGACGGAACCGAGGTCGCGGTGAAAGTTCAGTATCCCGGAATCGCCCGGGCGGTGGCGGTGGATATGCGCGTGCTCCGAAGCCTCGCACCCGTGCTCAAGCTGCTGTTCCCGCAGCTCAAGGTCCGCGCGCTGGTCGACGAGCTCGAGCGCCGCGTGTGGGAGGAGTGCGATTACCGGCGTGAGGCGCGTCTTCAGCAGCAGTTTCACGAAAAGTTCAAGGCGGAACCCGGAATTTACGTGCCGAAGGTCTTCGAAAAATACACGACTTCGTCGGTGCTCGTGTCTGAGCTGGCGCGCGGGCGGAAATACTCGGAGTTCGTCAGAGGCGCGACTCAAGACGAGCGAAACCGGGCCGGCACTGCGATCATTCGATTCGTCGTGAGCTCATGCCGCGACGGAGTCTTCAACACCGATCCGCATCCTGGAAACTACGTGTTTCAAGACGACCGGGTCGTCTTCTTGGATTTCGGCTCCGTCAAGGAGTGGGCGCCCGAACACGGTAGACCGTGGTTCGATCTGATTTGTGCCTGCGCCGAAGCCGATTTCGAAAAATTCAAGAGTGCCTTCGTCGCGATGGAGATGACCCGTGCGCCTTCGCGCTTCGATTATGAGCGCGCGTTTCGGGCCGTGGTTTCAGGCGAGCCGGGGCAGTGGACCACCCCAGGCATTCAGCGGTTCGATCTCAAGATGCTCGAAAAGCAGCTGGTCCAGCTAGCGCTTCCAAGCGGCGCTCTCGGCGCGACCGTGATTCCGCCGGAGTATTTGTTCGGCTTCCGCGTCTATTTCGGGCATGTCGCGCTCGTCGCGCGGCTTGGCACCGAGGCCGATTCCGTTCAGCTGGTGCGCGAGATCATGAGCGCTGGAAAATAAAAAGGGCCTCGCATTCACGAAGCCCTTCTTGAGTTGTCGTTAAAATATCGATCGTTACGACACGAACTGGCCGTTATGACTTGGCGGGCTCGCCTTTTCCGGCCGGAGCTGCGCTCTTCGCGGCGCCGCCGTCACGCTTGTCGCCGCGACCGGGCCCGCCGGGACCGCCGCGTCCACCGCGACCGCCGTCACGGCCTCCGCGTCCTTTGCCGCGGCCCTTGCCGCCCTCGTCGGGCTTTTGGGCCGGGCGGGGAGCTTGATAATAATCGAGCAGAAAATGGTGTTCTTCGACCTTTTGTACCGAAGCCGGAACCGCTTCGCCTTCGGCGAAGCTCACGACGAACACGCGCTTGAGGCCCTCGGTTTTGCCTTCGATGAGACCCAATGAGGCCACGAAGTACTTCAGTTTATCGCCTTCGAGTTTGAAGGTTTCGCCGATCGCGGCCTGGATTTCTTCGGGGTTTTTGCCTTGTGTCGCGAGATCGTTTTTGACGCTGATCGCGCGATTGAGATTGAAAACATTGAATTCCGTTATGTTTTTCATGGGTTCCTCGATTGTGAAATGAGTCATCGACTATGCACCTTTGCGTCAGACAAAGCAACGAAAACGCCATCGCGGGCCCCAACTTTCTTGAAGTTGGGGTGGTTATTTGTGGGTTGGCATCCATTACCAATCCCCGGAGGGCTTCCTTATGAGCCGAATTCTAAAACTTTGCGCCGTCTTGAGTCTCGGCGCCTGCGCCACCCAGCATATCGCGCCCCATGGCACGGTCGCGATGAAGGTTTCCGACAACGTCGCCCACGCCGCGCTTCATGACGTCAACCAGGGCGAACGCGTGGCGCTTCTCGTAAACGACTGCGAGCCCAACATCGGGCCCGGCGAGGGCCGCGACAACATCTGCCGCAAACGCCAGGTCAGTGAGGGCGTGGTCACGCGCGTCTTGAACGAACACTACGCCGAAGTTCAATTTCCCGAAGGCATCAAGGTCGCAGAAGGGCAGATGCTCGAGGTCGTGCGGAAGTGAAGGTTGAGCGCGCGTGTGATTCCGTGTGCCCGCTGAACCTTACGCACGTTGAACCATGCACACGTTGAACCATGCACACGTTGAACCATGCACACGTTGAACCATGCACACGTTGA
>DASUEL010000175.1:0-4611 GCA_036275095.1 Bdellovibrionales bacterium | reverse complement strand
GCTGAGCGGCCGCTTCTTCGGGGTTGATTGCCATTCCTTCGGTGACCGCCTCAATCGCCGGTTTCTCTCGCAGCACGACTTCATTGACGGCGTTGCGGATCGGGTCGAGTAGACCGCCGAGATCGAGCGTGGCGCCGGCTTTACGGGCGGTCGCTTCGACGTGCGGAATGAGCTTGGCTTCGAGCGATTTCGCGATCTCAAGGGCGCGCATGTTGAGCGTCTCGCGATACTTGAGCTCCTCGTCCTGGATGGCCTTCTTCAGTTTCTCGAGACCTTGCAGCTTCTTGGTATTGAGCTCGTCCTGCTGTTTCTTCTCGAACTCTTTGAATTCGAGGATCTTCTTCTCGCGCTGCTCTTGGGCCTGGGTCGTCAGTTCCTGCAAAACGCGCTGGTGCTCGTCTTTGGTTTCCTGAATCAGCCGCTTGCGGTCGGCGTCGAGCGCGGCGAGCGTCTCGGCTCGTTGGGTCTCGAGCTCCTTGGCCGTGCGCTCGCGCTCGGCTTCGAAATCCTCGATGAGCTTCTTTTTCTGAGCGGACGACTCCTTCGTGAAGGCGGCGTGCTCGGACTTGATACGTTCATAGTCGGTGTGAAGCTCTTTGTAGCGGGCTTCGGCCTCGGCTTTGCGAGCCTCGGCCTTTTCGGAGAGGTCGATGAGCTTGGTCGCGCGATCGAGCTCGGTCTGAATGCTCGAGAGCTGATGCCGCTTTTCGACGGCGTGTTTGTCGATCGAATCGACTTCGGCGCGCAGGGTATTGCGGCGTTTTTCGAGCTGCTCGATGTCGATCAAATGCGCCTTGACGGTGGGCTCGAGCTTCTCTTGCGTGGCGCGGAGCTGGTCGATCGTCGTCTTGAACTGCTTAACGATCTTTTCCTGCTCCTCGAGAGTTGCGATGCGGATGGCATCGAGGGCCGTACGGCGCCGGTCGTCGATCTCGACTTGAACGCTTTTTCGAACCTCGTCGGTGATGGCTTGCGCCTTCTTCTGCGCGGACTCGATGAGCGTCTGGGCTTCAAACTGTGTTTTCTTGAAGAGCTCGTCGGCCGATTGTTGCGCGCGCTCAAAACGGAGGCGGGCCTCCTTCTCGGCGCTGGTGACGATCTCTTGGTATTTATCTTGCGCTTGCTTCGCGACGAGCTCGGCGCGGCCATGCGCGGCCGAGAGCTCGACTTTCGCGGCGGCCCGAGCCTCGGCAATCAGTTTCGTTTGCTCCTCTTCGGCGCGTGCGCGGGCGGCGGTGAGAATTTGCTTTGCCTGTGCCTGGAGCTCCTCGACTTGCAGGTCGATCTGGCGTTTTTTCTCCTGGCTCTCGGTGAGCGCTTGAACCTGTTGTTCGAGCTTTTCTTGATATTTGTCTTGCGCGTTTTTCAGCAGAAGCTCGGCCTTGCCGTGCGCGGCTTCGATGACGCCCTTGGCCTCGGCCCGGGCTTTTTCGAGCAGGCGCTTCTCTTCGGTTTCGGCGCGCGCTTGGGCGGCCTGAACGATCCCGTTGGCCTGCTGCTCGAGCTTGGTGATTTGGGCCTCGAGCTCCTTCTTCTTCTCGAGATGGGCCGAGAAGGCCTGGGCCTGGAGCTGGCTCGCGTCTTGTTTGGCGCGCGCGACGATGTTCATGGCCTCTTTTCGGGCGGCATCGATGGTCTCGCGCCCGCGTTGTTCGGCGATCTTGAGACGCTCTTCGATCTCGTTTTCGAGGTTCAGTTGCGCTTGCTCGCGCTCGAGCTGAAGGGCGGCGTGAACAGCGCGCTTTTCTTCTTCGAGCGCCTGGTGAGCGGCGTCCTCGATTTCGCGTTGTGCCTGAATCAGTGACATGTGGAGCGTGCTCTTGAGGCGTTGCCCCTCCATCATCTCGACGGGCAACGGAACGGGGAGGAAGCTGATTTCGTCCTCGCTCTCGCCGAGCCGAATGCGGTTGACGGGCTGAATGATCATCGGACGGTCGGGCGCAAGCGGGACGCCGTCGACGAACGTGCCATTATTCGAGCGAAGGTCGGTGATCTTGACGGTGTCTTTGAGTATTTCGACCTTCAAGTGATTGCGTGAAATCGTGTTGGAAATGATCGGGATTTGGACGTCAGGAGCACGTCCAATAACGAACTCAGGGCCCACAACGATGTGAGCCCTAAGGAAGGGACCGCTTCGAATTCGGACCAGGCAGGCCATCGGGGCCGCTGCCATCAGGTAGCCTCCTTAAGCGCTCTGAGGTTTGATGTCGTCCGGGGTTTCAAATTTGCCCTTGAGCCGGTCGTATTCCTGGCTCACGGTCGCCTCGGCCAACGCCTCGACAGGGTCGGCGTTCTCGTTGAAGCCGCGCACGCCCGTGGGAACTTCGTTGTTCGTGGCGTAGTTCCACAGCAGATCGAGCGCGTTTTCGAAGCGGTCGACCATTTCGTCGTTCACGCGCTCCGGTGACATGGCCGTGTTGATCAGGGTCATGCACACGCTCAAGAAAATACCCATGACCGAGGCGCCCATCGAGATGGCGACGTCGGCGAGGAACTTATCCATGATTTGTTTCGTTTTCTCGGGGTCGTTGAGATCCATGCCCGAGAGCTCGGGGAGGCCGCTCATGACGCCGAGGAACGTTCCGAAAATACCGCCGATGACGAAAAGCCCCGGAAGGATGTTGAGGAGGTCGTTCAGGCCGCCGGTCGGGACGATGCCGAACACGCGGCTGAAAGCCGGGTTCTTCGAGAGCACGGCACGCGTGATGTTGCTGAGCTTCGGCAGAGTCTGGCCGAATTGCAGAAAGCGGACTTGCTTGAGCAGCTCCTTCACGAACCATGCGCAGCCGAATTTCGTAAGGTAAAAGCGGTCGTCACTCAAAATCAGCGTGTCGAATTTCGAGCGGCGGTGCTTTTCGCGCTGTGCAAAGACCTCGAAGTACGAGCGCTCCAAGAGCTTCTTGGTGAGCACGTAAAACGAGATGTTCGAGCTCTTGTGGCTGTTCTCGCGATAGAGAAAGCTCGTGACGCGGCTCTCGAACTCGCGTGAGAACCAGTAATGGCGCTTCACCGTCTTATAAACGACGAAGCGGAGCGCGACACCCGCGACGAAGACCGAAATCATCAGCGGGAAGTGCAGCGCCTTTCCGAAGATCACGATGACTTCGACGAACTGAATGGCTAATCCTTGAACTCCGTTCATAAATGCTCCCTAGTCTTTCAGCTTAAATCTAATGATTACGGTTTGTTTTTTTGCGCAGTCGTTCTTTTTGCAGAAGTCGTTCGGGTCTTGCCCCGCGACGTCCCGCTCGAGCTTGTCGCCCAAGAAGCTTTTACCCGTGACCTTCACGAGCGGCAGCAGGCGGGATTTGTGCGAGAACGCCATCTTTGAGTAGACGTGGTCAAATATCGAGCGGGCGCGATCGTACGAAAGGTCGAGGTTGAAGTTCACGGCGTCGCGCTCTTTCGCGCTCAGCTTTTGCGGGTCGATGACCTTCCCCTTGTAAGTGGGTGAGGCGTACCCGATAATCTCGACGTTTTCGATTTTTTCGGCGATTTTCGGGTCTTCGAACAAGCTCTGCGCGTAGGCAGGCATCGCGCGCTCAAGGACCTTCTTCATGCCGGGCTTCAGCTTGGCCTGTCCCGTATCGAAGTACTCGCCCTCGAAAGAAAGCAGCACGTCGCCGGTCTTGCCATCGACCTCGGCGTCGATGCCGCCGGCTTTGAATTTGCCTTTGATATTGGCTGCAAGCTTCTTTTTGGCGTTTAGATTTTCCTGCGCCTTGGCCAGCTCGCCCTCGGTGGCGGCGAGGCGGCCTTTGGTTTGATCGAGCTGACCCTTCGTCAAATCCAATTGTCCCTTCGTTTCATCGAGGCGGCCCTTCGCGTCGGCGAGTTGACCCTTCGTTGCGTTGAGGGCGCCCTTCGTGGCGTCAAGCTGCCCCTTTGTGGCCTGCAGCTCGCCTTTTGTTGCGGTGAGGCCTGAAGCCAGTTGTTGTGCTTCTTGAGTGGCCTTCGCGAGATCTCCGCTCAAACGAGCCATCTCGGCTTCGGCTTGTTCGTTTTGTTGGCGAAGCGCCGCGATCTTGCCTTCGACTTCTTTACGAAGCGCGGCCTGCTTCTCTTTGAAGCGCTTTTCCGAAATTTCGCGCATTTTGTAGGAAGCTTCCAGCTCCTTCATCTTTTGAGCCATTGCGCCTTCGAGATTTTCGATACGCTTTTCGCCTTTTTCGATTTCCTGGCGCTTTTCCTGCAAGTCGCCTTCGAGCTGAGAGATCTCGGTCGCCTGATCCTCGATTACGTCCTCTTTTTTGGTGATGAGCGTGTCGCGGTTCTTGATGCGCGCTTTCGCGAGCATGTTGGCGTTGATGATGTTGCGAACGATCTGCTGATATTGATTGAGCGCCTGCTCTTTTTGCTCGTTTTCTTTTGCGGCTTCACGCAGGCGGTCTTTCTCGTCCTTCGCCTCTTCCTGGAGCAATGACAGCTTCTTCATGAGCACGTCGTAAGTTTCTTGCTCGGACTGCTGCGCCTGCGTTTCGAGATAGTTCTGTTTGAGGCTCTCGTAGACCTTGAGCTGCTGTTTGAGATCCTCGTTTTGCTTGGTCAGTTGCCGGTTTTCAATGAACTGCTTCACGCCGTCAGTGCCCTGGCGAATGCTCGCGGTCACGT
>DASUEL010000174.1:0-3220 GCA_036275095.1 Bdellovibrionales bacterium | reverse complement strand
GCGAGTTCTTCCAGAACGAGGCTTTGTTCACCGACCAAGACTGGCTTGCGACCAAAGGCTACATTCATGAAGTCGCGACCATGCTCAAGACCGCGTGCAAAGCGGGCGAGCTGCATCTCGATCTCGACTTGAAAGCCGTGGCCACGGGCCAAGCGCCGGTCGATAGCCGCGCGCTATGTGAATAAGCACGCTCTTCGTTCAACAACACGTCTTTTATGATTTGATTCGCGCGCCGGGCGGCGCGCGTCTGCTATTTGGTCTTCGCTTTCAAGGTCGCCGTGAAGTCTTCGCTGAATTCGGCGATGAAGAACGCATCCGCTTCGTCTTCGTTGACGTAGTCTTGGCGAACGCCGGCGGACGTGTCATTGGATGAGGCCAGCTCGAGGTTCGGGTCATCCGCGAGAGCGGGCGCTGAGATCAAGGACATCATGAACAGAACCGCTACAGATTTCATTTGAGTGCCCTCCTTCAGATCTACGAACCAGAAACAAAATCCGTAACGGGAAGTTGCGGATTATCTTGATCCGTCTCGTTATGAGACACTTCGGACCACACGGACCGGTTAAAACAGGTTTTATTTATTGTGGGCTCGAAATGAGCAGGCTGGTCTCTGAAAAAATTCGGTTTGACTGCGGCTTTGAGGCCCGGCTAGCCGGCCGGGCCGCTGGGAGTCTCTTAAGGATTGGCTTCTGGCGGTGTCGCGCGCGGCCGGCGCGAGGGATTCCCGTCGGAGCCGTCGTCTTCATCGGAATCCGGGCTCTCGTCTGAATCGAGACTCTCGCCGGGCTCATGACTCTCGCCGGGCACGCGACTCTCGCCGGAATCATGGTTCTCGCCGGCTTCAAGAGTTGCCGGAGATGTTCCTGCGGCCTCGAGATTGTCGTGTCCTGCGCCTTCGGTCTGCAGGCGCGACTCCTCGGCGCGCTTTTGAAGCGCGTTGATCGCGGCCTGGCAGATGACTTTCGGCGGGTTCTTTCCGACCGCGGCTCCACAGCCGAGAAACTCGCCTTTTTGGAGAAATTCGAGAAACTCGGCCGGACTTTGCCAGCGGTGCTCACGCCCGACGAATGCGAACCACGCGTCGGCTTGTACCGGAATCACCGTGATGTTCATCTTTTCGACGACTTCCCACGCGTGATTGAGATCGGAGTCATACAAGCGCAAGGGGCGCTCGCCCACAGGTGTTTCTTCAAATAGTTTTTTGTTTTTGACGAAGACTTTATGGCCCATCACCTCTTGGGCCACAAGCACGTCGAGCTCTCGTCCTGGTCTCATGTACCCTCATTTATGACACAGTCGGTTGCGACACCATTAGCCCGAAATTGTCTACTTTTGGTCACAATTTGTCCCCGAATCTCGCCTGCGGTTTCGGTATGGAACTTGTACATACGAATTTTGAATTCAAATGACGGTGCAGTTTTGACCATTTAATAGGGGGACTTTTCATGCGCGCCATTCTTTTTTTAGCGAGCTTTTTCGTTTCGGTTCAGGCCTTTGCTTATCAGCAGAAACTCTACGTCGGAGATCGCGCCTACAACATCGAGCGCTCAGCTTATGTAACCGTGGTTGCCATTCAACAAGACGGGCGCTTCGTGCTTCGGTACGACTCGGGCCCGCTGACCGGGCAGACCGGGGGCAATTGGACTCGCGCCGATCTCGCCGTGCTCAGCGGCTGCGCGGGCCAAGTGTGCACGGGGTACGGCGCTTACAATCTGGAGCGTGAAGCCTACGTGCGAGTCGTCGGTATTCAGTATGACGGGCGATTCGTGCTCTATTATCGCACGGGCAGCCTCGCCGGCCAGTCGGGACACAACTGGACCCGCTCGGATCTCGCGCTCACGCGAGGCTGCTATCTAGATCTATGCGTCGGGGAGCGGGCGTACAATGTACCCCGGCAGGCGTGGGTGACCGTCGCCGCCATTCAGCTCACCGGCCACTATGTTTTGCGTTTCGATACGGGGCCGCTCGCCGGAAAATCCGGTAAGAACTGGCCGCGCTCGGATCTCGCGGTACGCTGAACCGCTTAGTTTTTGAGAAGGGCCGGCACGCGCGCGGTGAGGGCCTCGACCGCGGCTTGATGCAGCTTCGTGTAAAACGGCTGCGCGAAGTAGTGAAGCACGACGGGTATGTCATGGGTGCGACCGGGTTCGAGGACCTCGAGCTCTTTCGCGCCCGCGACCAGGTGGAGCGGCAGCACCGCTTGCCCCAGCCCGAGCTTCACGCCGTCGATCAGGCCGTAGACGTCATCGAGGTAATTTCTGGTAAGGCCGGCCGCGGATTTTCGCCGCAGATACTTGGCGGTCGTCGCGTCTTTCTCGTCGTGGTCCAGGTACACCTCGGCGCCTTTGTAGCCCCGTTTCTGAACGAGCACGTTTCGCTCGACCCCGAGTTTGGCGGCGACGAGGCCGTCGCCTTCGAGCTTTTGGTCCAGAACCATGAAGTCGATTTCTCCCGAACGAAGCAGCGCGGGCAACTCGGCCAGCTCGCGAGCGATCAGCTTCAGCCTTACGCCGTCGTGTTTTTCGAGAAGCGGGGCGAGCGCCGGCAAAATCACCGATCTCATCACCGATGAAAAACCGCCGATGCGAAGCTGGCCCGACAGCGCGCCGGCTCCTTTGCGCAGGCGTCCCGCGACCTCCGCCTCGAGCGCTTCTTTTGTCTGGCAATACCTCAGCAGCTCCTCGCCGCGCTCGGTGAGCCTGAGACCGGCGCGGTCGCGGATGATCAGCGTGGTGCCAAGCTCGCCTTCGAGATTCTTGATTCGCTGGGAGAGCGCGGACTGCGTGATATAGAGCTTTTCGGCCGCTCTCGTAAAGTTTCGGGTCTGGGCACAGGCGTAGAAGGCGTCCAGGTACAGGGAGTTCAAGCTCATCATCATTAGTTAATGTGATCGATATGTTAAATCAATCGATTTTACGAAAGAACGCCGGAGGCGTAAATAGTTCCGGAGTCATAAGGAGCCGTGAGCTCCGGAAAGGAAATGACATGAAACTCTCAATTATCATTTTGACGATCTTAACGGCCGGCTCGGCGAACGCGGCGGCCCTTCTCGAATGCAAGTCGGCGGCGCCCGCAGGCCCGGTCGAGGTCAAGCTCTTCGCGCAGGTACCCGGCGGCTGGCATCCGGTGACGGTCAACACGCAGTCCGGTTATTTGAATTACGCGGCGGTGATCACGGGAGCCGCCGACGACTTCTTCGGCGCGAAAAAACAATTCAAGC
>DASUEL010000173.1:0-5407 GCA_036275095.1 Bdellovibrionales bacterium | reverse complement strand
TGTTCACCACCACCTTGATTTCGGCCGCATCGCCCTCGCGCAGAAAGCGCGGAATGTACGGCCGCACCATGAGCTCCTTAACCGAGCGTGTTTCTTGGCTCAGAGAACCCGAGCGCAAATCTTTCGTATGCGCGTGCACCCAGAACTTCCACGACGTCACCGAATCCGGAACCTGGAACTCGGCCGTGACCGAACCGTCGGGCCCGGCCAGCAGGTGCGGCTTCCAGAACGCGGTCTCCGAAAAGTCGGTGCGGAGCTCGACGGGCGCCTCACCTCTGGCTCCGTCGGCGGCCGCCCGCGCCGGCGCGGCGGCAGGCACGGGCTCGTTCGCGATTCCGGATGCCTGTTTCCCCTTTGACTCGCGCTTTCTGCTATCGGCGCTCGAGGAGTCGGCCTCGGCAGACGCCATATCTCCCAGTGCCTCGGCCGGGGCCGCGGCCCCGAGGCTGCCTTCTTCCATCCGCAGGTGCGCGCCCTTCATCAAATGACGGCGCCCCGGCCCACCGAGGCCGTAGCCATCGACGAGTTGAAGCTGATCGCCCACGAAGCTCGGGGACGCCGGAGGATTCGTGAACGTATCGAACATGAATCCGCCGCGGTTTTCAGAAAGCGTCACGCGCGAAGGCGGAACACCGGCGCCGAACGGGTACAGCGGAAGAAAACCCGCTGGATGATGGCCCGCGAAGAGGTCGAGACTGCGGTCGTACATGTACGCGAGCGCCTCGGCATCGACCGCGCGTTTCTTGAAGTCTTTGATAGTCACACGAAACGTCTCTTTCGAACCGGGACGAATGCGATCTCGAAACGAGGCCGTCTCGATTTGCAGTTGTTTATTCGTCCAAGGCACGCTGATCGAGAGCTCTTCTCGCAGCAGCTGATAGTCGCGTAGGGCGGTCACGACGACGCTGAACCCGCCCCGGTCGGCTTCGGTCACAGGAAGCTCCAGAATCGCGGCGTCTTTGCCGCTCTCGAGACGCATCCGCTTGATCGAAGCTCCTTTGCGGAAAATCTCGACGGTGATCGTCTGTTGTTTCAAGCCCGAGTGAATCAGCAGCCGCGCGGTTTCGCCGGGCTCCGCCGTGCGGCTCTCGGCCAAAGCCAGAAGCGGCAAGCTGAGCCGAGGCGCTTTGTCGGCAACGACGAAGTCGCGGCTTTGGGTGTAGTTCGCACCGAATTCGTCGGTCGTTTCATAAGTCAGGCGGTAGATTCCCGGCTCGGCAAAGCCTTCTCGCAGCGCGATCACGGCTTCGCCTTTTTCATCGTGCGCGAGCTTGCCTTCGGCGACCACGGAGCCGGCTTCCCAGTTTTTCGTGACAGCTTCCCAGCGCCAGTCGGTTTCCCAGCGGGCGCGCTTTGAGTCGCCCGGCGTTTGATAGCGCGACTTCGAGGCGTCACGGGGCAGCTCCGCCGGAAGGGGCGCCTCAGGCGGCTGATTCACCCGCGAGATTTTGTACGAAGCGGTACCTTTGAGCGGCTTGCCGTTGAGGTTCATACGGGTGGCCTTCACGCTCAACGGCGCTTTCACGCGCGCGTACTCGCTGGCCCATTCGAACTGAGCTTCGACGGCGGTGAAGCCCAGGCGAATGACCCGCGACGCCGATCTCGTCTCGCCCCCCTCGTCGGTCACGTCGGCTTCGATCGTGAAGTTATAAGTGAGCTCCTTCGATTTTTCGCGCTCGTCGGCTTCGGGCTTGAACTCGATGTCGAAGGTGCCGTCTTCGCGGAGCCTGCTTTCGCCGCTGCCGACCATCTGCGGCCCCTCCGGCGCGCGCCCGCCGAACCAACCGTAGTGCCACCACCACGGAAACACCGGCGTGCGCGTGACTTTGTAGCGAACCATGCCGCTCGAAACCGGTGAGCCGAAGTAATATTTGGCTTCCCCTTTGAGCTTGGCCGCGCGGTTCAGGCGCAGCGACGCCTCGGGCGCGGGCAGCTCGACTTCGAACGTCGGGCGCTTGTACTCCTCGACGGTAATGAACGTGTTGCCGAGGCTTCGGTGACTATTGGGCCCTTTGAAATGCGCGCGCAAGTGCCACTGCCCGAGCGGGCGCCCTGCGGGAACGGCGAACTCCCCCGAAGCCGTGCCGTACCCGTTGGTCTTGAGCGTCTTGGTGACGACCGCCTGATAATTCGGATCGTAGAGCTGAACGATCACCTCTTGTCCTGCCGCGACTTCATATTTGGCGTCAGGTGCCGAGCCTTTGTAAGCCGCGACCTTCCATTGAATTTTATGTCCCGGGCGGTAAACCGAGCGATCGGTGAAAATCAAAGTGCCCTGCACGCGGGGCTCGCGCTCGTACACGTTGAATCCGAGATGAGACAGGTCGACGGCCGCCTGATTGTTGTGCGTCGCGATCAGAAAGTAGCCGTACCCGCCGGCACCTTGTCCTTTGAGCGCGAGCTTCGCGTAACCATCGGAGCCTGTCTGCTCGCTTCGCGCCTCCTGCGGCGGCTTGTTCCAGTCGACGCGATAAAGAGTGACCTTCGCGCCTTGAACGGGCCTTCCGGTGGCGCCGTCGCGGACGTGGACGTCATACGCTCCGCCGCCGCGTGAACGGCTCTCGGCGATAATGCCAGTGACGATGAAGTGGGTATACGCGACCGCGTTGTTCGTGTTGTCGAAGCCCGCGTTCGCGGACGCGAAAACCAAATAGGCGCCCGGCGTTTTTAGTTTCGGCGTCACCAGCGTGCGATGCGCCTTGAAGTCGCCCGGGTCCGTGAGCGTCAGACTCCAAGACGAATCAGGAACCGAGCGGCCCAAGACTTGTTTAGCCTCTTCATACGACGGAAACAAATCGTTGCCGCGCCCCTTTTGCAGGCGTTGCTTTAAATCGAATGCGTAGGCCCTGAAATGAATTTCTTTGAGATTCGTGTGCTCGACCAGAATCGACGCGCGCTCGGCGGCATCGTGATTCATCACTGTGAAGCCATAGCTCGGGCGCTCAATCGATTTCTGCGTGCTGAGCGACATCTTCGAGCCCGCGGTTTGCGGCCGGTACAAGGCGCCGGCGCTCGCGGCTTTGTGCGCCTCGATCGCGGAGTCGTCGGAGGCCTCGCTCAAATGAAGCTGCGCGAGCAGCGCCTGCCCTCGTCCCCACCAGTCGTGGTTACCGTACTGGCTCTGCTGAAGCTTAAGAGCGTTGCGAATCGCGATTTTGTCTTCTTCACCCGAAAACGCGGCATGCAGATTTTGATGAAGCTCATACCGGGCCTCGGCCGCGGCCTCTCTGCGGCCGGCGCGAATGTGATACTGCTGATGCTCGTTCAGGAGCGCCGCCATCAGCTGCAGCGGATGCTGTCGCACGTCGCTGAGCGCAGGATGAGCCGCCGTCGAAAGAAGATCGGCGGGTTTGAGCTTGTAGAGCTCGTTGCTCTGCTCGGGCGTCCAGTAGCCCGAGTCGCTCAAATGGTCGGCCGCCATATACACGACGGCATCACGGAGCGTGGGCCGAACGTTATCGGGATAGGTGTTCTTGTGCAGATAGCGGCTCATGAACTTCGGTATCGGGCCCGCCAGCAGCCTCGAGTCGCGAAAGCAGGCTTCGAAACTTCGCCTGATCTCATTTGCGATCTGTTGCTTGGTCCACGCCTTCAACTCGGGTTTTTCAAGCGATACCGTTTTCTCCCGTTTCGCGATCTCCCAGCCGTACATGCGCGTATAAGCGGTCAAGAGATGCGCGTAGTACAGATTCAAGAGGATGCGGCCCTCGGCATGATCGGGCCAAGCCTCCTCTTTGAGAATGCGAACAGCGGTTTCATAACCATGCAACCCCATCTCGTACGTGGCGTAACGGATGAGTCCTTCGGTCCAAACCGCATGGTTCTTGGACGCCTTAGCCTGCTCCAGCTTCTCTTTGGTCTTCTTTTGTGCCTCTTGAACCTTTTGGTCTTTCACGAGGGCCTCGACGTCGCTCCAGTCGGATTGCGCGAGCGCCTCGGCGGGCCCGTTCACCGGAGGTGTCAGCATGAACATCGAGAGCACGAGAGCGGCGGCCAACAGACTCCAAACGAATTTCTTCATAAGGCGCTTCTTTCTTAATTGACGAGTTCACATGTAGTTTCGAGGGCTTTGATTCTAAAAACCCCACTTTAGGCGTGTCCACTATTTAGTACGTCTCCACGCGGGCGGCGCACCGGATGCCTTTAACAGCAATACGCACCAAGCGGACTTTTCTTAGACCTTTTGATTCGGAAAGCCGTCAGCCTGGTCTATTGTCGCGATTGCGCGAAAAAAGCCTCCGCTGAAATCAACCTTTGCTGTTGAGTTGCTAAAATAATTGCGTGGTCCACTCATCGGGAGGGATGTATGTCACGCGAAACTAAGCGAATTACTCGCCGGGATGCGCTAACCGGTCTCGCGGCAATCGGCGGAACGTCGGCCATCATGCTCGGCTACCAGAACTGCGGATCGCCGACGGCTTTCGAAGCACAATCGCGAGGCACTGGCGGCCCGTGCAATCCCGACGGCGGCGGCTTCAACTCGCAGCCACCGGTTTGTGAAAGCGGCGGCGACATTCTTGGCGGCGTACAGGTTCGCGCGCCCAATCCCGGCGACATTCACACTTTGCGCGTTCGTCTATTCGATCCGGAGTACTTCAGCCACCAAACGAGCGCGCTGCGGCGCCAGACGTTCATCACCGTCGATGTCGGAGCGAACCCCGATGCGGGCGGCTACCACCCGACCGACTACACGAACGTACGCGATATACATGCCATCACGGACATTTTCGTCATAAGGCGCGACACCTGCGACGTCATCGTTTGGAAGCGCTTCTCAAACGGCGATCAGGAGCCGTTCGGCCTGATGATGATCGATCCCGCGCTGGTCGCAGCCCGCGTGGAGCTCAAAGTCGTCGCCGTTTGCAGCCGCGATGGAATGTTCGGAATCAACGTCCCGCTTGGCAGCTATCCGGTTTCGAACTACGCAGGCGTCGTCGGCACGTTCGATCCTAATAGACCCTTCGGAAGCTCGACTCTGAAGTATCCCTACATCGCGGCGTCTGCGACCGGCGGCCAAGGCAACATCGGTCCCTTGCATGCGCCGGCGCTCACACGCGTGTCGGACGATGTCGTGCAGGTCATTCTCGGCCCGCCGGCGGCGTCGCACGGGCGCTTTGCCGAGAACCATTACGTCAACGGCGCGGCTCTCTTCGATCAAAACGGCCACCTACTCTCGCAACCCGCGATCGTGCGGTACTCCGACTCGGGCACGACGGCTGCCGGCCCGCTCATCACCTTCAATAACCTGCGTCTCGCACAGCGTGGAGTTACGCAGATGCGCGTGGTGGTGTTTGATACCTATAATGGGTATCTCATGGGGTTCACTTAAGACGACTCAGAAACCAGCGCGCTTGCGTTGAGAGGGCCCAAGCTCGGGTGACGGCTCGGGGCGAGGTGTATCTAGAAG
>DASUEL010000172.1:0-2660 GCA_036275095.1 Bdellovibrionales bacterium | reverse complement strand
ATTTTGTGCGAGTGATTTTGTGCTCGGCTATTTGGCCGATGTCCTGATCGACTTTACAATCGACGTCGCAATCAACGCCGTGCTCGACGTCGCCAGAAGCCTCGCCAAGATACGAAGTCCGGCGGAGATCAGGTTGCGGAGCGCGCGCGGGGCGAGCCTCAATTTCATCGCTGAACTCGCCGGCCGACGCGAACACTTCGTCCGGCGAGTTCGCCGTGTTCGCGGCCGACGCGAACACTTCGTCCGGTGAACTCGCCGTGTTCGCGGCCGACGCGAACACTTCGTCCAGTGAGTTCGCCGTGTTCGCGGCCGACGCGAACACTTCGTCCACCTCTAACCCCACTTCGACTTGCCAGTGGCCGTCGTCTTCGAAGACGCGGACGTTGCCGGTGTTGTCTTCGACGACTTTGATTTCGCCGGAGTCGAGCTCGTCGAAGTCGGGGTCTTCGGGCCAGATGGTTTTGCTGTTGTTTTTAGGATAGATTTCGACGATTCCGTCGTCGATTGCGCGCTCGTTTGCTGCCGATAGCTCTGTTGCCAAGTCCATAATCTTTCTCCAACCCATCTTAATATTCGAAAAGCCACCACGGCTTTTCACATCTCAGCTGCTCGGCGGACCACGAAAACGCGGACCGCCACCACTTAGGAAAAAGAACCTCTTAAAACTTCCGGATCAACCCCACCATAACCCCCTCGATGTGAAACTCGTCTTTCACGTCAGCATCAACAATAAGAGGAGAATACTTTGGGTTAGCAGGATGAAGTTCCACTCGTCCCTGCCTAAAATAATATTTCTTAATCGTGGCTTCGTTCCCGACGAGAGCCACAACTGTTTGTCCATTTTGCGCCGTCCTCTGCTTTTTGATGATAACTTGATCACCATCGAGAATTCCTTCCTCGATCATTGAGTCGCCTTGCACACGCAGAACGAAATGCTCACCGTTACGGCCAACAAGGGCGCGTGGCACTTCGACCATTTCGCGATTCTCGATGGCTTCGATCGGACGACCAGCGGCGACCCAGCCTAAAAGGGGGAGGGACAGCTCGCCGCCGGTTTCCTCAGAAACTTTGGCATTCGAAACCGGCGCGCGGATCACGTCGGCGTGAGACGTGGGGCCCGCGAGCCGATCTTGGAGAACATGGGTTCCGCGACGCGCGTTCCAGTCTTTCTGGATCGCCCCCTGTCGCTCGAGGCGCACCAAGTAGTTCTGCACCGTACCCAAAGAGCTGAAGCCGAAGTGGGCCGCGATCTCGTGCTGCGAGGGTGCGTAACCACGCTCCGCCCGAAACTCGAGAATGAAGTCCAGCATCGCCTTCTGCTTGGGAGTGAGAACCGGGGGGAGAGACTCACCGCCAGCCGAGCCGGTCTGTGACTCGCCTTTCGATTTGTCTTTGATGCCCTTCTTGGCTCGCAAAACCCGCGTTTTCATACTTAAAAAGGTATGCGTAAGTTATGCGTAAGTCAATCTATGCTTTTTAAAATCTGGACCATTTTTTCTAACCTCGCGGGGCCCTTGAACAATCCGAAATCGACGCGGGCGCGCCGAAAAAAATCATCCCACGATCTACGGTTCAGTTTTCAGCTCTCAGCTCTCAGCTCTCAGCTCCCGGCTCCCGGCTCCCGGCTCTCAGGCCCCAGCTCTCAAGTGGCCCCTACTCACGCTCCCCCGCACCCGAAACCCGAGGCCTGAGAGCTGTGAGCGGAGCGCCGAAAACCGCACGCCGCTTGCGTACCTCACTCCCACTCGCTCGAAGAATTATGTTCACCAAACTCTTTTTCTCGAGAAGTTCACAATGAGCCGCTCACACTGAGGCGGCCTCAATCGCGCGCCTACACATAGGTGTGACGGAAAGTACGCACTCTCAATACGAGAGACTCCAAAAAGCCACACATCAAAAATTCATCGAACTATTTTGAGCGCGCCACTGTTGGCATCAGAAAATCCGTCGATACCTAGTAGTCAGGAAAAGCGAAGTCGTCAGACAAAATCAAAAACCGGTTCGCAACAAACCGCGAACTCTAGATGGAGGGAACAATGGTACGTTTATTCACAATCCTCTTTCTCGCAACTGCAACCGTAGGTTGTAGTGCCGGAGGAAGCGGATCAGGCAGCAGCGCCACTACTTATTCAATTTCAGGAACAATGAGCATCGGAGCCGGCAGCTCGAGCCTCAGCGTTTTGCCGGAAAGCTATCTTCCGTTCGCCACTCAGTGCAGTGACGGAAAATACTATCAAGTTTACTGCGTGAGCTTCACCGACACACCGGTTGCGGCTAGCGGCGACGTGAACTGCAGCGGCTCAAGCGGCGGCTTCACGGTCGCGGGCCTTCCCGTCAACGAAGCCATCGGCTGCTTCGTCAGACGCTCAACCGACGGCGCGAGCTACTCGACGCTTGGAACGATTGAAATTCCCGCAACGGGCATCGGCGGCACGACCAGCGCGATCACTTCGAGCGGAGATATCGGCATGACCGTGGCTATCGGCTCCGACGGCACCATCACCGCCGAAGTGGTTTCGGGCGAGGTCGAAACCGACCCGGGTGCCGCGACGGACCCGACGGCATTCAACGGCATCTATAAGATCTTCTGCGCGGCCTCAGGGGACGGCACGGTTTACAACGCACAAGACGTCATCAACTGCAAATGCCGCAACTTCGAC
>DASUEL010000171.1:0-2137 GCA_036275095.1 Bdellovibrionales bacterium | reverse complement strand
TTCCCTCGTTTACGATCCTGCCCGGAACGAGCGGTTTTTTCGATTTTGGCATCGGGATCCGATATTACTTTTGATTGCGCGCGGGTGAATTAGAGAGCATGGATCTAAACCGTACGCGGCCGGCGTTCAGTTTTCGGCTCTCAGCTCTCAGCTCTCAGCTCCCGGGCCCCGGTTCCCAGACATGGGAAGATAAATGGCTCGCGAACTGTTTGAATCTTCGCCTGAGAACAGAGGCCCGAGAGCCGAGAGCCGACCCCCGTTTTCAGATCGTGAATGAAGCCAGTCTCAGTGCGCCTTGGCTTCAGTCCAAAGCCGGTCCCACGTCTCGGCGTCGGCGCCCAAATCTTTGAGAAACTCGAGTTTGTTGGTTCCGAGGTTTCTGACGTGGCTTGCGCGAAGTGTTTTGTCTTCGAGCAGGTTTTCGATGGCGGCGTTCGGCGTGCTGTAGCCGAGCTCTTGCGTGATGGTCTTCGCGTTTTCGGTCTCGAGAATGGCGTTGATGAACGCGTGCGCCAGATCGGCGTTTTTGGCGCCGGCCGGAATCGCGAGGTTATCGATCCAAATAACGCCGCCTTCTTTGGGCACGATGTACTTCAAATCGGGATTCGAGCGCACGACCTGCTGGGCGTCGCCGCTATAGATGTGCGCGATCCAAACGTCGCCTGAGAGCAGGTGTTGCTTCGGGTCGCTCGCGAACAGGCGAACGCGGGGTTTGAGCTCGACGAGGCGTTTTTGCGCGGCCTCGAGTTGGGCTTTGTCGGTGGTGTTCGTCGAATGCCCCAGCGTGCGCAACATGGCGCCGAGTACTTCGCGGGTGTCGTCGAGGAGTGAGATGTGGCCCGTGTATTTCTCGTCGAACAACACGTTCCACGAGTCGACCGTGCCTTTCACGTGCTGCGAGTTGTACACGATGCCGGTGGTACCCCACGTGTACGGAACGGTGTATTCACTGTTCGGATCGTAGGGCTTGTTCAGAAAATCAGCGCTGATGTTTTTGAGGTTCGGAATCTGCGATTTGTCGAGCGGCTGCAAGAGCTTCTCGGCGATCAGAGCCTGAACGATGTAGTCGCTCGGCACGATCAAATCATAACCGCCGCCGCCGGCCTGGAGCTTCGCGAGCAGCTCTTCGTTGTTCGAGAAGTTGTCGTACTTGACCGTGACGTTCGCGGTCTTTTCGAAATTCTGAATGACCGCGGCCGGAAAGTAATCGCTCATCGCATAGAGATAGAGCGTGCGCGCGCCGCCGGCCTGAGTTTCGGCCGAGCCTTTGGAGGAGACTTTGTTGCGAGCGATGATGAAGCCGATGACGATGGCGAGCACGCCGAGCGCGATGACGATCTTTTTCATGTTCCCTCCCGGGCCTTGGCGGGTCCCGATCACGACGCCGGCGCGCTTGCTTAAGCGGCCGCCGCGGTTTTCTTGTTCTGGTTCCAGAACGCCAGGGTCACGAGGGTCAGGCTGAAGAGCAGGATGAGGACACTCAAGGCGTTCACTTCAGGGCTCACGCCGAACTTGAGCATCGAGTAGATCTTCAATGGCAGCGTCGTGGCTCCGACCCCCGCCGTGAAGAACGCGATGATGAAATCATCGAAGCTCAGCGTGAAAACCATGAGCATCCCGGATACCACGGCTGGCCACAGTTGCGGAAGGGTGATTTTCGTCAAAATCACGAGCGGATCGGCGCCCAGGTCGGCGGCCGCCTCCTCAATGAGCGGGTCGATACCGGCCAAGCGGGCTTTCACCAGCGTGGCTACGTACGCGGTGCCGAAGGCCGTATGGGCTACGATAATAGAAAGCTCCCCCAGGGGTAGCCCGATCAGAACGAAGAAGCACAAAAGCGAGAGGCCCTGGACGATGTCGGGCAGTACGATCGGAAGCGAGGCCATGCGGCTCAAGACGGCCCGGCTCCAGCCGGTTCCGCGCACGAGTGTCAGCGCCACGGCCACCCCGAAAATCGCGCTCAACACGGCCGCCAAAAATGCGATCTCCAGCGAGCGGAGAAGCGGCTCGAGGATCGCCTCGTTGCTGAAAAGCTTCGAGTACCAGTCGAGCGTGAAGCCCTCCCACTTGGCGCCCCGGCGGGCCGAGTTGAACGACAAGGTCACCAGCACGGCCATCGGTAAAAACAAGAAAACGT
>DASUEL010000170.1:0-3372 GCA_036275095.1 Bdellovibrionales bacterium | reverse complement strand
TAGCCGTCGTTCTCGAAAATGCGTTTTAAGGCCGCGCGCATCGTCTCATCGTCGTCGATCACGAGTATGGTCTGGGGCTCCTGTTTCTTCTTGAGGTTTCGAAATTCCTCAAGCGAAACAACGGAGTTGTTCGCGATTCTTTCGCGCGTGACCTTTTCGATTTTGTCGATGAGCTTCTTGGTATTGATCTTCCGCTTAGCCATGTGCCTAAAGTATACGGAAGATTTTTTTCTCCACTCAAGTCCTGAACGGAATTATTGGCCGTGTGCCTCGAGCCATCTTTCGGCGTCGATCGCGGCCATGCAACCCGACCCCGCGGCCGTGATCGCTTGACGATAGACGTGGTCCTGCAAGTCGCCGCAGGCGAACACGCCGTCAACCGACGTATAGCTCGAATGGGGCTTCGTCTTGATGTAGCCGACGTCGGTCATGTCGAGCTGGCCTTTGAAGAGCTGGCTGTTCGGCTGATGGCCGATCGCCACGAACACGCCTTCAAGCGCGATCTCGCGCGTGGCACCGGTGTTCACGTCTTTCACGCGAATGCCTTTGACGAGCTTGCCGTCACCGAAGATCTCGTCGACGGTCGAATTCCACACCGGCTCGACCTTCGGGTTTTTCAGAGCGCGATCCGCCATGATTTTCGAGGCGCGAAAGCTGTCGCGGCGATGAATGATGAAAACGCGCGAAGCAAAACGCGTGAGAAAGTTCGCTTCTTCCATCGCCGAGTCGCCGCCGCCAATCACCGCCACCGGAACGTTTTTGAAGAACGCGCCGTCGCAGGTCGCGCAGGTCGAAACGCCCTTGGCCCAATAGGTCTGCTCCGACGGAATGCCGAGCATCTTCGACGACGCGCCCGTCGACACGATCACCGTGCTCGACTCATAGAGCTTGTCTCCGACCCAAACCTTGAAAGGACGCGATTTGAAATCAACTTTCGTGACGTTTTGAGTGATGAAGCGGGTGCCGAAGCGCTCGGCCTGCTTGCGCATGTTCTCCATGAGCTCGGGCCCCATAATGCCTTCGGGGAAGCCCGGGTAGTTCTCAACGTCGGTCGTCGTGGTCAAAAGCCCGCCGGGCATTTCGCCCTCGAACATCAGAGGCTTCAAGAGCGCGCGCGAAGTATAAAGTGCCGCCGTTAAACCCGCTGGACCTGAACCGATGATGATGACCTTTTCGACCGCCACGTTGCGACCCCTTCTGCTAGACGATGATTTAATTTCGTAAGGCTATTTATATATTCTAAACCCAATGTCGTCATTGGAGAAAATCCATGTGACGAGGTCCTGCGCGACCTGCTTAGGACTCAGGGCCAGCCCCTGTTGACGCGGCCAAGCATTGGCCGGAAGCAGCTCCGTATCCAAATAACCCGGGCTATAAAGCCGAACATCGACGGGGTGCCGTTCGGCGCGCACAGCCCGGATCAGCCCGCGTAGCGCGTGTTTCGCAGCCGCGTACGACGCGGCATTCGGATCAGCCGCATCCTCAGCGACCGCCGAGCCGATGAAAACGGCTTGCGTGGCCGGTGCTTGCACCCGGGCCTGAAACAGCAGCCAGTGCAATAGCCGGGCGGGAAACACAAACGTCACCTCCAAGGCCCACCTGTGATCCTTCCAGCCGCTTTCGTGAAACGGGCGAAAAGGTCCGCCGCCAGCGAAATATAAAACACGCGTCGGCGCAAACTCCGACAAAACAACGAGCGCCCGATCTTGCTCCTCTGGTTTCGAAAAATCCGCGACGTGAAGCGCGGCGCCCGGAACCTGGGCCTTGAGCGCCTCGAGGTGTTTTTCTTTTCGCGCGAGCAGGAGCCATTCCGTGCCGGGATGCGCGGCCGCGCACTCGCGAACGAATGCGGCTCCTAATCCGCGGCTGGCTCCAAAAACGGCGATACGCTCAGACATGGAAATTCCTTACCACAACCCCACCCGATTCGATATATTTGGCGCCATGGCGACCATTTCATTCGCGAAATCCAGAGCTCCCATCGATGTTCCAGACGGCAGCAATCTCATGCGCGCCCTTTTGAACAACGGAATTCCCGTAGCCAGCTCCTGCAATGGCGACGGCGTCTGCACGAAATGCCGTCTGAAGATTGTCGCGGGCAAAGAAAACCTCTCCAAAGAAACCGAGCTCGAGGCCGACCTGAGGGATATTCACGAGATCCCCAACGGCGAGCGCATCAGCTGCCAAACCACGGTGAACGGCCCGGTCACCGTCGACGCCTCCTATTGGTGAGTGTCCGGCCCCGCCCTTGCTTAGCCTCCTCCTCAGGAGGTTCCAATGTCATTAAACCAAGTTGTACGTTCAGTTCTGTCCGCGAGCGTCTTGCTCTTCGGACTCACATCCTGTTCATCGGACGAGGCCGAGGTCCGCAGAGATGAGTGGGAGGAGCCGGAGCTCGTCGTTCTTCGCAACGAAGACGGCGGCGCGCGCACCGAAATTTCAATTAAAGACAGGCTCGATATCGGCGATTCGCTCACATTTCGCTTCAGCGAGCCCGAAACGCTCAGCTCGATCCGGCGCCTCGACGTCCGCGCTCTCTGTACGGGCCTCGAGGAAACCGACGACGAAGGCCAATGGGTCACCTATACCCAAGAAAACCGCCAAGAATTCAGGCTCGCGGATCTCATGCCCGAAGCCTTGCTCGGCTCACTCGAGAGCGAGTTCATATGCCAGCTAACCGTCAAAATCACGAATGCGATCGGCTCGACGAAGACTTTCGACATACCCCGGGTGCTCGCCGGCCGCGAAAGAGAAGACAAGCTTCAGATCGAATTCGGCTTCGACCGGCGCCTGACTCCGGCCACGCTGGAGCCCGCGCAGTTCAAAGACATTTGGGTTTCGGGCCCTCAGATGCGGGCAGGAACCGCTTCGGCCCACTGCACGAGATTGACGCAGTCTTTGCAGGTGAACGATCTCTCCCAAATCCGCCTCAGCGACTTGCTTTTGCAGACGGTGAAAGAGGAGAAGAACTCGATTGACCCGCGCAAGCAGTACCCCGTTCAGCGCTGCAAGATCGTCTTTCGGGACTCCACGCCGATCAAAGCGACGGCCGTATCGAGGGACTTCGTCGTGGACTTCGGCCCCGTCAAACTGTTCGCGCAGGCAAGGGCCATCGCCGACTTTCCTCACTCGTTCCTCAGCGGCGAAGCCAGTCCGGTCGCCCGCGTGTTCGTCGACAATCCTCATCCGTTTCCAGTTACCATGAAGGTGCCGGTTGAAGCCGCTCTCGGCGTGGCGGAGGCCGTATACCGAACCAACTTCCCGCTCGTGCAGGGGTCGATCGGGCTGGGAACCGCTCCCGGCCGCTTCGTGTTCTCGACGGGACCGGCTCAAGAGGACCGGCTCGTGACCATCAAGCCAAGGAGCTCAGTG
>DASUEL010000169.1:0-2166 GCA_036275095.1 Bdellovibrionales bacterium | reverse complement strand
GCCAATTTTTCTCGCTGACGGGCTTCGCGGAGGTGAGAACTCGCAGGTCCTGCGGCTGTATCTCCTCGCTCGTTGCCAGCACCGAAGCCCGCTTCACGCAGCTCATGAGCTCGCGCACGTTTCCACGCCACTCTTGTGCTTTGAGCCACTCCCAGGCTTTGTGAGAGAAACGCTTTTGAGGCGCGAAGTTCTTCAGGAACATCGTGGCCAGCAGCAGGATGTCGCCCGGCCGCTCGCGCAATGGCGGAATCGTGAGCGTCATCTCCGCGAGACGGTAGTAGAGATCTTCACGGAACTTGCCTTGCTCGACGAGTTGCTGGAGATCTTTGTGAGTCGCGGCTACAATGCGAACGTCGATCTTCGTCGCCTTATTCGATCCAAGTGGCTCGACGGTCTTCTCTTGCAGAACCCGCAGGAGCTTGACCTGCAAATGCTCGGACAGATCGCCGATTTCATCGAGAAAAAGCGTTCCGCCGTCGGCTTGCTGGAACTTGCCGGTTTGATCCGCCAGCGCGCCCGTGAAGGCGCCGCGACGATGGCCGAACAAAAGGCTCTCGAGCAGCTCCGACGGAATCGCGCCGCAGTTGACGGGAACGAACGGCCCTTTCGCGCGATCGCTTTTTTGATGAATCCACGACGCGAGCACCTCTTTGCCGACGCCGGTTTCACCGTGAACGAGCACGGCGAGGTCAGAAGCGGCAACCCGCCGCGCGAGCTCGCACGTCTGGAGCAGCTCCTTGGACTCGGTCAGAAGCGGCACCTCGTCAGGCTGCATGCTACGCCTGAGTGCTTGGACTTCTTCTTTTGATTTCTGATCACGCAAGTAAAAGCTCAGCATGAGTGCGCCGAGACGAGTATAAACAGCCGCTTGTTGGCGCTCGGCTTCGCTCAAGCCGGAGTGGGGCTTGCTCGAGCCGACGAGTAAAACGCCGAGCGTCTCACCGCGGACGACCAACGGCCACGCAAAAACCGAAATGAAGCCGGTCGCGACCAGACTACGTTTGGATTCATAGCGTGAACCCACGATATTCTGAACGAAGCGCGGCTCCCTCGAGTCCAGAGTCTCGAGCACCAGGCTCTCGCTCATCCACGGGTCATTGGGGCTGACGCCTTTTTGCGAGACGACGTGAAAATCGCCTTTTAGTGTTTTATTGATGACGAGGCCCTTTTCCATTTGCGCGAGCCGAAGCAGCTTATCGAGCAACGTCTGCATTGAGCGCGACAAATCGTCAGGCTCTGAAAAACCCGCGACCAGCTCGGTAAGGTCGTCGATGGCGCCGTTTGATGGCGACTCCGAGGCACTTTCACGCAGTACGAGCAGCGTCAGATCTTGGACGATGAGATGCTCGCCCGCCATGAGCTCGATCGCGCCCTTGCGCGAGCCCTTCAGGCCGTGAACGACGACTTTATCGCCCGCCGGAGATACGATCACATAGTCGTCTTTCTCTTTCAGGCCTTTAAGCGGGACGCCGCTGCTGGCGGCGCCACCCAAACCCGTGGCCGACGTCAGGGACAAGCCGGCAGCCTGATCTTTCGTGAGCGCGTATATTTTGAGTGGCGATTTCATTGGTTGCCTCGCGCGCGAATGACGGCCGTCTTGCCCTCGGTCACTTCAACCGTGCTTTCAATCGGCATGTACCCGGATTTCGCCATTCGCACTCGATGCCTGCCAACGACGATCGGATAGTTCGCGAACTCATTAGGCGGGACCCAGCCGTCGTTGACGTAGATTTGAACGTCCGGATCCACATCAAAACGGATACTACCGAACTTCGGAAGGCTCGGCTGAGCCGGACGCGCGGGATTCGGCCGCTTCACTATTTCTGCGCGGCCGGCCGGCGCACTGGCGGCCGTCTGTTTCTTACTGTCGGACACAGCGCCCGCCCGGAGCTCGGCCGCGTCCCTGCGTGAAGCCGGCGGAACGGACGCTTCTTTGACAGATTGGTCCGGCGCCGGCTTCGCGGATGGGCCGCCTGTCACAAGTGCTGCTTCCGCGCGGGGGGCCGCCACCGGATCCGAAATAGCGGACCGAAACTCGGCCGGTCCGGCGGACCGAACGGCGACCGCGGCCGGGCGATCCTTAAGCGCGACGACTGAGAAAGCCACGGCACCGGCCAACGCGAACAAGACCATCGCGGCCATGAATCTCCAGCGTGACGGCTCCTT
>DASUEL010000168.1:0-5618 GCA_036275095.1 Bdellovibrionales bacterium | reverse complement strand
CGGTCCGGACAGGCCGAGACTCGGGCATTTGGTAACTTTGCGCGGCGCGGCTATCCGAGATGCGACCCGTAGGCCCGAGCTTTTTTTCTCAGGTTGTCATCGGGCGGAAGCGGGCTGGAGAGGCGTTTTACGAGAACGCTCACGGACCAGCCTTCCCTTTGGACGATCCCCCGGGCCGTCAGGAAAGCCGAGGACATGAGGAGATCGCCGTAGCGCTCAAAGGTGCGGGCGTGGAGGATCAGATCCATGAGCCCGGTCTCGTCTTCGAGGGTCGCGAACACGGTGCCGTTTGCCGTGGGCGGACGCTGGCGCACGATCACGAGACCTGTGATCTCCGCCGTTTGCCCATGCTCAAGGTTGCGAAGTTTCTTGGCCGTAAGCTGCGAGATGTTTCGGAGCTTTTTGCGCAGGGCCTGCATGGGGTGCCCGCGCAGGGAGAGTCCGTGGGATTCGTAGTCGGCCACGATCGTGGCGTAGTCGTCCAGCTTGGCGAATTGCGGGAGGTTTTCGGTAGGCGGCGGAGCGAAATGCGGGGTGGGTTCGCGTGCGAGTTTACCTGTCCCGGGACAGGTAAACGGCTCTGAGCGGGACAGCGTACCCGGCTCGCCCTGAGCGGCAGACGAGCTACTTTGTGCCGTGTTCGGCTCGGCGTGCACAGTGCGCCCCTCGCGGTCCCGGGTACAAGGCTCGCGGTCCTGGGTGCACGGCTCGCGGTCCCGGGTGCACGGCTCGCGGTCTGATGCGCACGGCTCACCGTGCACGGTGCGCGGCCCATCGCGCAACGTGCCCGCCGCGAGCCCGGCCGCCCCTACCCCACTCTGCGCGTGCGCGAACAGGTTCAGCTGCTCGCGGTTCTTGTCGTACAAGAGCACCTGCTGCGCGAGCAGCTGCCACAGAGCCTGCCGCTGATCGAGTCCGAACGGCCGGAACACGTCTCCCATCGCCAGCCGGAACAGCACGTCCCGCCGGATCGTCACGCGCGCAAGAAAATCGGACAGGCCGGTAAACGGACGGCGCCGGCGCTCGTACAAGAGCTCCTGCACTTCGTCTTCGCGAATCCCCTTCACGATCCGAAAGCCGAGGCGCAGGGCTCGCACGCGCGGCCCGCCCGGCTTCGGGGCGCGTAGATAGGTCACAGGAAGTTCCTCCATCGTACAATCCCACTCCGAAATGTTCGGATCGATCGGCAGCACGAGAGCACCCGAGCGTTTGGCGTCTTCGACGAGCGAATGCACGGAGTAAAAACCCATGGGCTGCGAGTTGATCAGCGAGCAGGTGAACTCGGCCTGATGATGGCGCTTAAGCCATGCCGACGCGTACGCGAGCAGCGCGAAGCTTGCCGCGTGCGACTCCGGAAAGCCGTACTCAGCGAAGCCCTTGATTTGGTCGAACACGCGTTGCACCCACTCCATCGGAAGGCCGCGCGCGAGCAAGCCCTTCATGAGCTTGCGGCCCATCTCTTCGATCGTGCCGTTGGAGCGCCACGCCCCGATCGCACGGCGCAAACGATCGGCTTCGCCCGGCGTGAAGCCCGCGAGCACGATGGCAATCTTCATCACTTGCTCTTGAAAGAGCGGCACGCCCAGAGTTTTTCCGAGAATCGGCACCAGATCGGGATGAGGATAGTCAATGGGCTCAAGACCGTTTCGCCGCTTGAGATACGGATGCACCATCTTGCCGACGATCGGACCGGGCCGGACGATCGCGACTTCGACGACGAGATCGTAAAACGTGCGCGGCTTGAGACGGCCCAGCATATTCATCTGCGCGCGCGACTCGATCTGGAAGGTGCCGACCGTGTCACCCTTTTGAATCATCTCGTAGGTGGCCGGATCCTCCGCCGGAATCTCGTGCAGCTCTTTGCCGATGAGCGACAGCGATTTTTTGATCGCACTCAGCATGCCAAGCGAGAGCACGTCGACCTTGAGCAGTCCTAAGATATCGAGATCGTATTTGTCCCACTGGATGATCGTGCGGTTCTCCATGCGCGCGGGTTCGACGGGCACGATGTTGGTGAGCGGCTCGTGCGAGAGAATGAAGCCGCCGGAGTGAATCGAGAGGTGACGCGGAAAGCCGCGCAATTGTTTGGAGAGCCGCTCGAATCCGAGGCGCAGATTCTCCGGCGGGTCTCGTTCGAGATCGAGGCCGAAGGCGCGTTTGATGTCGCGCATGGCGGCCTTCGATTTGTATGTAATGACCGCAGAGACCATGGCCGCACGGTCGCGTCCGTATTTTTCGTAGATGTGTTGAATCACCTCTTCGCGGCGCTCGTGTTCGAAGTCGACGTCTATGTCGGGCGGCTCCCCCCTCTCGGCTGAGATGAAACGCTCGAAGAGAAGATTCATGCGGACCGGGTCGACAGCTGTGATGCCTAAGCAGTAGCAAACCGCCGAGTTGGCGGCCGAGCCCCTGCCCTGGCAGAGAATTTTTTTGGAGCGCGCGTAGTCGACGATGTACCAGACGGTCAGAAAGTAGTCGGCGAAACGCAGCTCTTCGATGAGTTTGAGCTCGCTACGCACTTGTTTTTCGACGTCTGCGGGGATGCCTTCAGGGTAACGGCCACGCGCGCCCTCCCAGGTCAGACGCTCGAGATACTGCTGTGCCGTCTCGCCTTTGGGAATCCATTCGGTGGGATAGTAGTACTTGAGCTCACTGAGACTGAACGTACAGCTGTCGGCAATTTCGACCGTGCGGCCAAGGGCCTCCGGAAGGTCATCGAAGAGCTTCGCCATCTGGCTGGGTGCCTTGAGGTAGCGCTCGGCATTCGAGAATAGCTTGCGGCCGGCCTCCTCGAGCGAGACGAGATGACGGTTTGCCGTGAGCACGTCTTGCAGCACGCGACGATTGGGATGATGAAAATGCACGTCATTGGTGGCGACCAACGGAATGTCGAACCGGCGGCTCGCCTCGAGTGCGTTTTCGGTTCGCTTCTTGTCGTGGCCGTCGAGAAAACGGGAGAGCGTGAGGCTCAGCCGATCGCCGAACATTTGTTTCAGCTCGTCGAAGCGGAAGGTCCGCGGTTGAGATATTATGTTTCTCTTCTCGTCGTACAATATATTGATCTCCCACGTCGGCGCCCAGTTTGGATCGACGAGCGCGACGAGGCCTTGGTGGCCCGGCTCGCTCATCATCTGCATGAAATGCTCCCATTCGAGCCGCGCATGGCCTTTGGGCTGATCCGCGTGACCCTTCGTGATCATGCGACACAGGAGCGCGTAGGCTTGTTTGTCGCGGCATAAAAGCGTGAGCGGCGCGTGCGAGCCGAGGGTCAGCTCGGCTCCGATGAGAAGCTTGACGGTTTTTCCGGCTTTTTCTTGGAGTTCGAGCGCTTTGCCGTGCGCTTTGGGCAGACCATACACACCGTCGTTGTCGTTGAGCGCAAGCGCGTGCAGGCCTACGTCGATTGCGCGTGTGATCAGCTCCTCGGGGTGCGAGCCTCCGCGGAGAAAGGAGTAGTTCGTTTTGCACTTGAGCTCGGCGTACTTCATAAGTCAGTCGAAGAAGCCATGCAGATACACACCTTCTTTCGCCAGAAATAACCAAAGCTGCTCGCCATTATCGGTGAGCACGCGGTAATAGTCGCGCTCGAATTTGTGCTCGCTCCACCACTCGCCGGAGATGCGCTCGGGGCCGTCCCAGTCGATGACCTTCCAGCGTTTGCGCAGCTCGAAATCCGAAAGCCAGTCGCCGTCTTGATCGAGGAGCCGCGGCTTCGACAACAGACGCGTCGGGCGGTTCGGCAGGCCCGCGAGCGCGAAGTTCACGGGCGTCACGGTACCGGCTTCGGCTGCGGGGCCGGCACCCAGGCCGGCCCGCGCGACCGCGCGGGCGCCAGAACCCGCGCGCATATCGGGGCCCGTGCGCGGGCCGTCCGGCGCTTGCGGATCGCCGCGCTCTTGCGGATCGCCGCGCGCGGGCTCGCTCAAGTGGCCGCGCCAGGCGCTCTCGGGGCGATGGCGGCTCAAGACCTCGGCGCCGAAGACGTGCTCCTCCCCGAGTTTTTGGCAAAGGCGCGCGACGAGGCTCGACCAGACCTCTTGCTCGTGCTCGCGGTTGTGAAAGAAGTCGCGCTGGCGCGCCGAGCCCGGCGCCGTCTCGAGAATCGAAAGGCGCATAAGGGTGACCGGTGCCTCGAGAGGCCTACGCTGCAGATCGAAAAACAGTTTTTCTTTGAGAATGGGAAAGATCGTGTTGAACGATTTTTGCGGAACCGGAAAGCCGAACTCCCACTCGCGTTTGTGAATTTGCAACGCCGAGCCGAGAGCGCTCCGATGACTCTCGAAATCGAGCTGCACGCTCACCGCCCGCTCGTTGCGCCCGTGCAGCCGGGCCACCACACGATCGACCAAGGCGCGCAGCAAAAAGAGCAGCGGCTCAAGCGTTTCAACCGGCACGAAGAGCTCGCGGCTTTCGAGATCCTCCTCTTCGACGACTTTTTCGGGTAGCACGAGCGGCGGCCAGGGCGGCTCGAAACCCTCGTTGAGAACTTTGTAGGCGGTCAGGGCCTCCTCACCGAAGCGCGAAGCCAAGCCTGCAAGGGGAAGCTTCGCAAAGTCGCCCAGATTTTGGAGGCCCAGCTTGTGGAGGAGCAGGCTCATTTGATTCATCCTTCGCGTCAGATCGGGATCGGCGGAGAACGGAGAAACCAAATCAACCAGCGCCTCAAGCGGCAGTGTCGCGACGGCTCGTTGTCCAGAATTTCGAGCGGCATTTCGAGCGGACTTTTGACCGGCCACGTGATTGCGATACCGGGCACGAGCCAGCGCCAACGGAGCGGCTGTGCCCCATCCGACCTGGTGGTCCTTGAGGCCAAAACGGCCACACAGATGCTGAAGCTTCAGCATCAGCAGTGGCGAGAGGGGCTCGACCGCGGAATTCGCTCCTTGCGGCGTCACTTGAAAATGAAGGAAGAGGGCTTCGTGAAGACGACTTTGTGAATTCGCCGGGTTCGCTTTGGCGAACCCTTCGTCTTGTGAATTCGCCGGGTTCGCTTTGGCGAACCCTTCGTCCCAAGTAGTCGATCGCACTGCCATTCGCGGAGTGAAGCGGTAGCAGGCCTCGGCGAGAGGCTCGAGAGGGACCGGATATGGAAAGAGCAGACACACGACCATTTGTTTTTGCCTGTACGTTTATCTTTGCCATTGCGATCATCCTTGTTGATCACGAAGAGCACCCCGCTCTTCGAACTCACTTTTATGTCTGAACCCCGCTCACGCGAGGGCCCTGCCTTTTATTTTTCAAATCAAAGCTGCAAACATCGCATATTTCGACGAGCCCGCGCGCGGCGGACTCGTAAATCTCGGAGCACGGCGAACCGTGTCCCCTCACTTTTATTCGGCACTCACTTGCGCGATTTCAGAACTTGCGCCAGCTCTTTGACTTCGGCGAGGAAGCGGATCTGCTCGAAAGCCATGGCCTGTTTGAGCGAGAGCGCTTGCTCGACGGTTAGGTCGGGCTCGTTGTTCGAGCCGTCTGTTTTAGCGGCAGACTGGCCATCTATTTTTGCTCCGCTCACCGCGCAGGCTTCGCCCATCGCCTTTGCTGGCGCGCGTGCCGTGCGCGGCTCACGCCCGACATCGTTCTCGAAGCCCAGTTCGAGTTGCTGGCTCGGCTCGAGC
>DASUEL010000167.1:0-2159 GCA_036275095.1 Bdellovibrionales bacterium | reverse complement strand
CTTTCTGGTCTTTCGCACCGGCATTTTCGGGACGAACGTCACGCGACCATCGGCGGGAACCACTCTCGGTCTCGACTTGAGACCTAAACCGGATTTGTTTCACAAAAATGCGCCTCCACGTCTCGAATCGATGCTCTCAGGTCGAATAAAAACCCGGTGTGAACGCGGTGAACATTTTTTCGATTTCTCACGGCGAGACATAAGCCCAGAGACACGGATTCGCAAAAGCGTTCGAGGACTTAGGCGATTCTCTCAAAACGACCGTCTCAAGCCCCTGATTAAGTCCTATCCATAGTATGTCGAAAAGAAATTGTGGGAACCGGCGGAATAAGTTTTCGAATTTATTCCGCAATCTAAAAAGGGCATCGCGAAAATGAACGTGGGACGTTTTGTTGCGCCCAAAAAAATTCGCCAGCTCCTCAGTGTCGCTTCGCGCGCGAAGCTATCGGCTATCCTTGCGTTCACGTCACTCGCGTTCACCACTTCGTGCCGCGAAGGCAACGACAAAATCGAAAGCGGCGATCTCGGCATCGCGGCCTACTACCAAGCGGGCACGAACCAAACCGCGGGCCGCCGCCGCATTTACGCGATTCCGCTTTCAGTGAAAGTCGTCGAGAGCGAAAGCGGCATCACGGTTCCCGACATGGAAGTGCTCTACGAGCAGACCACATCGACCGACGCGCAGGTTCCGCCTGTCGTGCGCGCGAACAGCGACGGATACGCTCAAGCCTTCGTTCGCGCTCCCAGCACCTACAGCACCACCGTTCGCGTGCAGGCGCGCCTGAAAGACACGGTCTCTTCCACGAGCTTCTACGAGCTCACGACGATCGATCCCACGGTCATGAGCGTCGACTTCGACCCGGCCGCCATGCCTCCGCCGGATGAGACTTATAACGCAAGCAACGTAACGCCGATGCCGTCGTTCAACGTTCGAATACTCGACGCCGTCGGCGACGTCGTCGACGTGAACAGTGCCGACACGGTCACCCTGAGCTTGAGAAGCGGAACCGGCGTGCTGCTCGGTACGCTCACCAAGACCGTGAGCTCCGGTATCGCGACGTTCAACGATATCCGCTACGCAAAGGCCGAGCCGATCACGATTCGCGCGACCCACAACATCACGGGCCACTACGCCGAGTTCACCACGACCGTTCTGCACGGCAACGCCCACCACCTCGCCTTCACGGTGCCGCCCGCGAACCCCACGATCGCGGGTGCCGAGATGCCCATCAAGGTCACCGTCGAAGACGAGTTCAACAACCCAGTGACGACCGGCCCCGACTCGAACATCGCGATTTCGATCGCGCTCGTGCAAGGCACCGGGCCCCTGAACGGCACCGCGACCATGAACGCCTATCGCGGCGTCGCCGACTACACGGGCAAAGGCCTGAATCTGCACTTCGTCGGAGCCGACAAAATCCTGCGCGCATCCAAACCGGCGAGCTCCCGCTCGGGCGCTTTCACGCTCGATACGGCCGTCTTCACGGTCGATCCCGCGGCGCCACGCGATCTCGACTTCACGGGTCCCACGCCGATCATCGCCGGCGAGTGCGCGGTTTACGGATTCGTCACACGCGATGCGTACACGAACCTATCGCCGGTCACCGCGAATACCGCGATCAACCTCGCCGACGGCGGAATGGCTGGCAACTTCTTCAGCGACAACGCCTGCACCGCCGGAAACGAAATCACGGCCCACACGATGACGGCCGGCCAATCGAGCGGGACGGTCTACTACCAGCACCTCGTCGCGCCGGACTCGCTCACGCTTTCGGTGGATGACGGAGCCGGCGGCCTCAACGCCGACTCGCTTGCAATCACGACGACGGTTGGCCCGCCGTACAAACTCACCATCAGCGGCTCGTCTTCGATCAACTCTGGCGTCTGCTCCGCGACCGCGTTCACCGTCACAAGCCGCGACTTCTACAACAACGTTTCACCGGTCGGAGCGAACACGACGGTCGATCTTACGGGTGCCGGCAACGGCGCATTCTATTCGGCCGCCGGCTGCGGCTCTTCGATTACCCAGGTCACGATCTTGAACGGTGCCGCAACGGCGAATTTCTATTTCCGCGACAACGTGTCGGAAGCGCTCACGCTCACGGCCGATGACGGCCCGGGCGCGCTCGTGGCGGGCAGCCGCGCCGTGAACATTCTCC
>DASUEL010000166.1:0-3630 GCA_036275095.1 Bdellovibrionales bacterium | reverse complement strand
ATGTTCCGATCATGATGTTTCCCGAGGCCCGCACCGGCTACGCCGATATCTACACCGTCACGGCCCGCATCGAAGCGCAAGGCCGCCGGTACACAATCTCCGTCGAAATGCATGATTTCTATGGCGACCGCTATTGGATCTCGCTGACCGACGCCGTTCGCGCCGACGGAAAGCGAATTTGGACAAGCTCCGGTCGCGGCAATGCCATCGGGCAATCCTACGGAGCTTTCTCCCTCTCCGAGATAAAACGAGAGCTTGGAGTCCGCCACTAACGTCGCCCAAACCGCCGCGGGACCGCAATCGACAATGAAAAGTTTTTCATTAAGAGTATAGCAATTCCGGCAAATGATAATCGCCGGTAAAGCTTCGTGAATCAGACATGGCTTTCACGAGGGAGAATTAGAATGAAAAACTCGTTTTTGGCATTGATTGTGTGCCTTGCGGCTCCTGCAGCGCCGGCCGCCGAAACCCGCGACATCTCGTGCTGGGCGTACAACTCACGCTTAAACGTAACGTTCAAGCTCACCGAATCATCAAGACCTTATGTCTTGATGAACTATGGGGGACAGGTCTTCACGGGCACGTGCAACGCCGTGAACAGAGCCTACATGCGCCACAGCCGCACGATTCTCGATTGCCATCCCAACCATCCGACTCGACCGCTCATTCAATTGCATGAGTTCCGGGACACGGCGATAGGCCCCTCACACACAGCAACCGCCGAGTTCACAGCAACTCACACTCTACCCCTCAAGTGCCAACTCCCGTAAACCAATCCGCCAAACACTCGCGCCCGACATCACACCCGATTCAGAAATAAAAAAACCCGAGCTCAAAAAGCTCGGGTTTCTCTTTAAGAGCCCCGCCAAAAAAACGGGGCCCCAATTCAACCGCCCAGTCCCGAACTCGCAACCCCAGAAACCTGAGGCCCGAGTCCCGGGTTCTGAGTCCCGGTCCTTACATGTCCATCCCGTGGCCGCCCATGCCCGGCATTCCGCCCGGCATACCGCCGCCCTTTTCATCTTTCTTCGGAGCTTCAGCGATCACGGTTTCGGTCGTGAGCATCATTGAAGCCACGGAAGCGGCGTTCTGAAGAGCGCTGCGAACGACTTTCATCGGATCGATGACGCCGTCTTTAATGAGGTCGCTGTACTCTTCATTGAGGGCGTTGAAACCGTACGCGCTGTTCTTGTTCGTGCGAACACGCTCGAGAACGATCGCGCCGTCGAGACCGGCGTTGGCCGCGATCTGACGGAGAGGCTCTTCGCAAGCGCGCTTAACGATGCGGGCGCCCCACTGCTCGGTGTCCGAGTAGTCTTTGAGGTCGATCGCTTCAGCGGCGCGAACGAGCGCGGTACCGCCACCGGCTACGATGCCTTCTTCAACGGCAGCGCGGGTCGCGTTCAGCGCGTCTTCTACGCGGGCTTTCTTCTCTTTCATTTCGACTTCAGTCGGAGCGCCGACATGGATGACGGCAACGCCGCCGGCGAGCTTCGCGAGACGCTCTTTGAGCTTCTCTTTGTCGTAGTCGCTGGTGGTTTCTTCGATTTGCGCGCGGATCTGCTTCACGCGGGCTTCGATTTCAGACTTCTTGCCGGCGCCGTCGATGATCGTCGTGTTGTCTTTGTCGACGACGATGCGCTTGGCAACGCCGAGGTCGGCGGCCGTGGCGTGCTCGAGTTTGTTACCGAGGTCTTCGCTGATGGCTTTGCCACCGGTGAGGGCCGCGATGTCTTCGAGCATGGACTTGCGGCGGTCGCCGAAGCCCGGAGCCTTGACGGCAACGACTTGAAGCGTGCCGCGGAGCTTGTTCACGACGAGGGTCGCGAGCGCTTCGCCTTCAACATCTTCAGCGATGATGAGGAGCGGGCGGCCTTGCTTAGCGACGGCTTCGAGGATGCCGACCATGTCTTTCATGCTGCTGATTTTTTTGTCATGGATGAGCACGTAGGCGTTCTCGAGAACGGCTTCCATGCGCTCGGCATTGGTGATGAAGTACGGAGAGAGGTAGCCGCGGTCGAACTGCATACCTTCAACCACGTCGAGCTCGGTCTCAGCGGTCTTGCTCTCTTCAACGGTGATCACGCCTTCACGGCCGACTTTGTCCATCGCTTCGGCGATGAGGTTGCCGATAACGGGATCGTTGTTGGCTGAAATCGTGCCGACTTGGGCGATTTCGTTTTTGTTCTTGATCGGCTTGGCTTGTTTCTTGAGATCGGCAACCACGGTGGCGACGGCGCGGTCGATGCCACGCTTGGTTTCCATCGGGTTGTGGCCCGCGGTCACGATCTTGGCGCCTTCGCGGTAGAGGGCTTGCGCGAGAACGGTCGCGGTGGTCGTTCCGTCACCGGCGTCGTCGTTCGTTTTGCTGGCGACTTCTTTAACCATTTGAGCGCCCATGTTTTCGAACTTGTTCTCAAGCTCGACTTCTTTCGCCACGGTCACGCCGTCTTTGGTGATCAGCGGAGCGCCGAAAGACTTTTCGATGACGACGTTGCGTCCTTTGGGGCCAAGGGTCACTTTTACGGCATTGGCGAGAATGTTCACACCGCGGAGAATCGCCGAGCGGGCATCTTCGCTAAAACGCAGTTCTTTGCTCATATCTAACTCCTTTAAGTAGATAACGTACTAAATATGAAATTGAGGAACGAGTAACTTAGTTAAAGATACCGAGGACGTCTTCTTCGCGGATCATCAGGTACTCCTGACCATCCAGCTTCAGCTCGGTGCCAGCGTATTTGCTGAAAAGCACGCTGTCGCCTTCGCGAACTTCGAGCGGGAGCGTTTTGCCGTCTTCGGTCACGCGACCTTTGCCGACAGCAACGACTTTGCCTTTTTGGGGCTTTTCTTTCGCCGTATCAGGGATGAAGAGACCGCCAGCCGTTTTTTCTTCTTCGCTCATGCGGCGAACGAGAATGCGATCGTGGAGAGGACGAACGTTGAGTTTGGAAGACGTTGTCGTCGATGCCATTTTAGACCTCCTTTGGCCCGAAACTGTTCAATTCAGTTTTTTGATTTGAAGAGTCTGCCTCAAAGCGGACAAGAAACATAGGAAAGTCTGCTTCGGGCGCACTCTTGCGTATAGTTAAGTCACTTAACAAAGAGCAATATGGAACGGCTCAAAATACAGTCAACCCCCGCACCCGAAAAAATTTGGATTTCTCTGGAGAATTTCAGAACCGGAGCCTGGAGGGTGTTCGGGTTTTACGAATTCGCCTGGGAGTCGATGGACTTTGCGCGCCGCGTTTCATTTTTGAGCGGGCTTGCCTGCGCCGGGAACCTGGCGCCGAAAGCGGGTTTCAGACGAATCCGGGGCGTGCGACTGAGCGCGAAGCTACTGACGCAGCGATTGGGTCGTGCGGCTCATGACCGGCGGAAAACTCGGCCGTGGCCCCTCTTCGCGAGACTGCAGATGGTTGGAGTAGCCGACGAGAATCTCCGCCAGCTCCTGGCGCGACATGAACCGGGCCGCCACTTCGAGCGCGCGGGCATTATTGCGGTACTTGGGCGACAAATAGAGGATGAAATAGTCGTTCGGCGTGAGCTCCTGGGCGATCGCGACGTTGGTTTTCGCTTGGCGTAGACGGGCCCTTTGCGCCGGTGAGCTGCTCGATTGTTTCTGGATCTTTT
>DASUEL010000165.1:0-2346 GCA_036275095.1 Bdellovibrionales bacterium | reverse complement strand
TTCTCACCCGCGTGAACTCCGACAAGGCCGTGCTATGTTTCACGGCGACCTACAACAACCTCGCGCTGCCCGGCTTCAACAATCTGCTCCGGTTCATTCATCAGCTGCGCGAGGACTTCGGCCACAATCGCGTGATTTTTTATACCCATCTCGTGAAAACGCATGACCATCAGGCTCTTGAAATTTTGCCTGCGTCTTTCGCGGAGTATGTTTCGGACTCTGTAGCCGTCATGGAGCAGCTGAAGTTTCACAGCTGGGAAACCGATTTGGTGCGCAGGTTGCTCGCGCACTTCAAGACGCCTTTCGAACCGGCGCGGCAGCAGAAAGCCCGTATGAAGTTTTTCAACTTTTTCAGAGAATATGATCGCCGGCGCGGCACTGATTTTCTTGCCACATTCCCGGAATACCGCGCCTTCTACGCCAATTGCGGACTCGAGTCGAAAGTTCCCGAGGTTACACCGGCGCCGGCGGGGCCCTGAGGGTCCTCCCGTCGAAGGGCCGGCTCAGGCAGGCGTTTAACGGCACAAGCTCGTTCAACGCGGACGTCTCGTAAATTTTTAGGACCTCATCGGGATTCGTAAAGAGCGGCAGTTTGTTTTCGGGATTTTGTTTCGGCGGCATTCGAAACGAACGCCCACCAGCCGAGTTGTCGAGCCTGGCGAGGCGCAAGATGTTTTCGGCGATCGGCCCGGCCACGACGTCTTCATACACCAGAACCGCTGGATCTTGCAGCTCCGCCTTGATGCGCCGGTACTCCAGGATCATTCGCGTAAATGCGTCGGCATGCTCCGGCCGCGCGGTGATGGAACCCGGTGTGACGCCTAGGCCCCCGCTCCCGTACCAGCGATTCAGCTCAACCGAGATTAAATAGCTCAGCAGCTGATCGAAGAGGTTTCGCCGTTCGATGAGAATCCAATTGTAGTTTTCAATCAGCCAAGGATAGGACTCGCCGGAAACCTGCAGCGCCGTCAGCTTGAAGAAATAGCGGCCGTGGTATTTCTTGAGCCACGCCAGGCGTTGCCGCCGGATCGCCTCGAAGTAACTGCCCGCAACCTGAACGTGACGTACCCGCTCCGAGGGAAACACGGAGCTTGCAAGGCCATTCCCCGTGTCCCAAAACGACTGATAAACGTGAGTGAAGTATTCACCCAGTCCGATAAAGCCGCGCGCGCTTTTGAAGTACTGTTCCAGCACGTCGTAGACGAGATTGCTCCCGGATCTCGGCGTCGAGAACAACAAGTACGGCTTATCGGACAATCGGCTCACTTTTTCGGAGCAGGCGGCAGCCCGGCCACGCATTTCCTGAACTCTTTAGAGGCTTTAACGAACGCCTTTAAAGTGTTACCGCAATCATCTTTCGGCTCGGCTTTGTCAGCGAGCATCCAGGGATCAAGGCACTCTTTCAGTTTCATGCGAGCAGCGCCCGAGCTGGAGGCTTCGGTCGAACAGGGCTTCGCCGGTTCGGCGGGTTTTTGCGCCCATACTGCGGCTGGCACACTCAGAATCACGGTTGCAGTCAAAATGAATTTGCTGATCATGCTAGACTCCTACTCGTTGTGGGTCCAATGGCGACATTGTTACGCAATCGATTCCCGGTGTCCACACCCATATGTTATTCTAACGAAACATAGGAGCGATAAATTGAGCCGCTTTCATGGTCTCAAGCGCAAAGTCACTTTTTTCGCGGCACTCACCGCTGCCGGCGCCGGCTTCATCGAGCTGTTTTGTCTCTGCGTCCTCATGTTCGCTTCCAATCCGCGCGGGTTTCCTGGTGACGTCAGACTGACTCCCATTGCGGAGGAACGCGGCGTGCCTTGGCAGGTGCGTATCCAGAATCCGCAATCGCGGCAACGCATGATTCTAAATCCATTTTTCGGCTACACGTTTCTGCCGAATTTGCCCCACGACAATTTTCTATATCCAGGAATAACAAATAACTATGGGTTTATGAGTGATCATAAGTTCCCGATCGCTCGGGAGCCTAATCAGTGCGTGGTGGGCCTATTCGGAGGATCGGTCGCAAACCAGCTTGGCGACTTCGACCGTCGCACCCGCTACCTATCTGAAGCGTTACGCGCCAAGATTCCGGCATTCAAAGATTGCCGCGTCGTTGTCGCGAATCTCGCACTGCCGGCGGCGCGGCAGCCACAGCAGTTTTTTGCGTCGGCCTTTTTCGTGGACATGCTCGACATGGCCATTCACATCGAAGGTTTCAACGAGCTCTACGGCAGCGGGCGCTGGCAGCCGGCCGAATATCCAAATGCGACCGCGTTTTTGCGTCCCGAAGACCCGGTTCGCCAGCGGATGCTGTTCGCGACCGCGAATTTCGCTCGAAATCTTGCGAGT
>DASUEL010000164.1:0-4466 GCA_036275095.1 Bdellovibrionales bacterium | reverse complement strand
TCGCGCAGCCGAAGATGAGAGCGACGAGCACGAAGCCGCTGATAAATGATGCCAGTCTGATTTTAAGTTTCACAAACGACTCCTCTCGAGCGCTTTGAATTAAACCTCTACAACGGAGTCCTATTTCAACGGGCATGCCAGCGGGAGCGTCTTGGAACGCTTTTAGGCTCAAAATAGAGAGGGTGCCGTGGAAGGTCCTTCAGCCGTCAGGTTCTTGGGCAGCACGGCCGGAACGGATCGCCCAGCGAAGCTTGGCGGGTTTGGACCGCGGGTTCGCGCGCTGTTCTTCGAAAGAGGGCCGGATCGGCTCGGGCGCGACACGCGCGTAAAGCCCCGAGCGCTCCCCCGCCTGAAAGGCCTTTTTCACCCGACGGTCCTCGCCCGAGTGGAACGTCAAAATAGCCGCGCGGCCGCCGGGCTTCAGCATGTGCGGGAGGTCGCTCAAAAACGCGTCGAGCGCGCCGAACTCGTCATTGATGGCGATCCGAATCGCTTGGAGCGCGCGGCGGATCGGCGTATCGCCCTCGCGTTCGCGCACGTTCTTGGAGAACGTCTTGAGCACGCCGCGAATGGAGTCCGCGAGCTGCGTGGTCGTCTTAGGCCGGTCGCGCACCAGCGCTGCCGCGATTTGCCTTGCGTGCGGTTCGTCGGCGTTATCGGCCAAAAGCTGCGTAAGCTCTTTCTCATCGATTTTCGCGAGCCACTCGGCGGCGGGCACGCCCGCTTTCGGGTTCATGCGCAGATCGAGAGGTCCCTCATGCTTGAAGGTGAACCCGCGGCCTGGATCGTCGATTTGCATCGACGAGAGCCCGAGATCGGCGAGCACGAAATCGACCGGCCCCACGCCTTGCCCGCGCAAGAACTCCCAGGCGCGGCTGAAATTTATGGGTCCGACGATGAGCTCCTCGGCACCGAAACCGGCCTCGCGGAGTCGTGCCTCGGTCTTGGGCCGCTCGAGAGGATCTTGATCGAGCGCGACCAAACGCCCCCCTGGGCGAATCCGGTTCAGAAGCTCGCGGGCATGGCCGCCGTAACCAAGAGTCGCGTCTAATCCGGTCTCGCCCGGCCTCGGGTTCAAAGATTCGAGAATCTCGCTCACGCAAATCGGGCGATGGGTGCCGGCGGGCGTCGACCCGCGGGCCTTGATCTTTTCGACGTCGTCGCGATAGCGCTCGGGCGCGAGCTCTTTGTACTTCTCTTCGAATTTTCGGGGATGAGTTCCCTTATATCGGGGACGTCGTTTGGGCTTTGAGGGCGGAGCTGAATCCATCAGCTCACGTCATACGACTTTTTTGGTCTGGCTGTCACCCGCTTCGCGGGCTTTCAAGGCATCGCTGAGCTCGTTGAGCGCGTCACGCAGCGCCGTGAGCTCGTCGCCCTTGCGCAAAGTCGTCTTTACGTCGTAGTTCCCCTTTTTGAGCTCCTCGATATGGCGCGTGAGCGCGCGCACGGGGCCGACCACGTTTTTCATGAGAATCACGGCAAAAATGAGGTACAGCATGGCGATGGTTCCGACCGCCGCCGCGACCACTTCCCTGTTGTGTACGAGGGTGCGAACGAAGATCTCGCCGATGCCCGTTCCCGGCTCGGCCACGCCGCTGTAATTCACGAGCTCGACCAGAAAGTAACCGACGAGTGCATTCAACATCAGCAGCGAAACGACCGCGATGCCCGCATAGTACATCGCGTACTTGAGCTGCATTTTCGGGTTGATGAGCATGCGAAACGTGCTTCTGCGATTTCTCGTCTTTTCAGCCATGAAATCCTATCGGCCTATACGGGGCGGAATTTGAATCGTCTCGGAATGAGACACAATCGCGCGGCAGGACGGTTCTCAGGGATCGGGGATCAGGGATCGGGGATCGGGGGTCAGCTCTCAGCTCTCCGCTCCCAGGCCTCCGTTCTCAGACCATTGATGGGCGAAGCCCTCATTACACTGATGACCGGGGCCCGGGAGCTGAGAGCGGAGAGCCGCCCCCCGCCCCCTGACTCGACGATCGTGTTACCCATCCGACTAGGCTTCGAGTTTCTTGCGGATGCGATACAAAGCGAACGCGCAGAAGATCAGGCTCTGGAGCGTGAGGATCGTGCCATTGAAGGCGAACGAGGCCGCGATGTCGCGCGACCAGAATACGCTCTGCGCGAGCGCGACGCCCGGCACGAGCGGAAACAGGTACCCGATGATCCGAACGACTTGCGGCATTTGGCTGATGGGAAAGAAAATGCCGGAGAAGAAATAAAGTGGCGCGATCAAAAACGAGTAGACCGTTTGAAACTGGTTGATGTTTCGAACATACGACGTGGCCAGAAGGCCCATGGCTCCGCACGGGAGCGCGACTAAAACGCCGACGAACAGCATGAGCGGTAGAAGCCACGGGTCGCTCATCAGACCGAAGAGCGCCAGAACGATCGACACGCCGACCGCCATGAGACCGCCCTTGAGGCCGACCCAGATGAACTCGCCGAGCACGATTTCGCGCACCCCGATCGGCGTGGTGAGCATAGCCTTGAAGACGTTCTCGAAAGTCATTCGTACATAGAACCCGTAGCTCGACTCGAAAAACGAGGTGAACAGCGCAGTCGACACCGTAAGACCCGGCGCCATGAAGCCCATGTAGGAATGGCCTTCGACGTCGGTTAGGTACGCTCCGAGGCCCAGACCCAGCGACACCATGATGAGGGCCGGGTCGGCGATCGTAGGCGAGATGTTGGCGAGGAAGTCCTTCTTGTAGACCGCCCAATTCCGCCGCGTAATGTGCCAGCAAAGCTCGAACGACTCACGCATCGCTCATCAGCTCCTGGCCCGTGATTTTCAAAAATACGTCTTCGAGGTTGGCGGGGCGGATCTGCAGCGGGTTCAGTCCGTGCGACTGGTAGATCGACGTCAGCTGCGCCAGCTCGGGCACGCGAACGTGAAATCCCGAGGAGTCTTCGACGACGTCGGCTTTCGCGAACCCCGCCGTGACGGCCTTCAGGCGCGCTTCATCGTTTTTCGAAAAAATTCCGACGAAACCGGGCGTATGGGCTTTGATCATCTCGGCGGGCGTTCCGAGCGCGACGAGCTTTCCTTGGTTGAGAATCGAGAGTCGATCGCACAGAATCTCGGCTTCATGCATGTAATGGGTCGTAAGAATGACGGTCGTGCCGCGCGCCCTCAGCTCTTTCACTTTGCCCCAAATCAGATGCCGAACGGCCGGATCGAGCCCCGTCGTCGGCTCATCGAGAATGACCAGCTCCGGCTCACCGAGGAGCGCGCGAACGAAAACCAGCCGCCGCCGCATTCCCCCCGAGAGCGTCTGGATTCTAGAGTCGGCTTTGTGCGCGAGGTTCATATACTCGAGAAGCTCCCGCACGCGTTTCGCCCGCGTCGCGGCCGGCAGCCCTTGAAAGGCCGCATATAGAAGCATGTTCTCCTCGACCGTGAGGCTTTCATCGAGCGCATTGTCCTGAGTGACGACGCCGAGACGCTTTTTGATCGAGCGGCTCTGAGTGCTCGGGTCATGCCCGAATACGGTCAGCTCCCCGCCTGTGCGGTGCACGACTCCGTAGATCATGTTGATGATGGTCGATTTGCCCGCGCCATTTGGACCGAGCAAGCCGAAGCACTCGCCCGGCTCGATGCGCAGGCTCACGCCCTGTACGGCTGGCGCGCCTCCGAATGATTTACTGAGCTGATGTGAGTGCACGAGCGCCATGAAGCGACGAGTGTCGCCAAAGGTCTTGCAAATTGCAAGACTCTTAACGGTGAGCCGGCGCGTCCGGACCGAACGGAATCGGCGGGACGTCCCGGCAAATGATCGCGACGCCTCTCGCCTGAAAAGGAGCGGCCCGCGTGTCGAGCTCCACGAACTTGTCCATTCCGAGTATGTGCGAAAGAATCAGGTGCCGCGAAATCCCGGCTGACGATCGAAGGCCGCGCTCGAGCGCCATGCGTTCGTGCTTCGGGGCCAGCCACGCGAAGCGGGCGATCGACTCGAGCCCGTGGCGGAGCATGCAATTATAAGTCGGGCTTTTCAGCCGGCCGATTTCGGTTTTCGCGAGCGTCAGCACGGCCGCGAACCCGCCGCGGTCGAGTGCGTTTCGAAACTCACGTTTCAGGCGGTCCGCGTCGGCCCTAACGAACATTTCGATCGGGTCAGCGCCTTCGAGCTTTGCAGTTTGTACGGGCGGAGTTTTCGACATTGAGATGAAGCCCTCGCATAGGATCGGAACGCCCGCCCGCTCGTACCGACGCGCCCTCAAATCGAACAGGTGCCCCGCGATTTTGGAGAGACGCTCGGATGCGATCAACTCGTCCGAAAGCGCCTCCGTCGCGCCCTCCGTCAGGCCGGCGTAAACCGCCCGCCGCGCTTCGTTCGACGCGATCGCCTCCTCGAGGTGCTCTGAAAAGCACCCCGCTGCGGCCTTCGCGCCTGGCACGCAGAAAATCGTGAGGACCAATATAGAGCTCAGAATTCGCATATGAC
>DASUEL010000163.1:0-2789 GCA_036275095.1 Bdellovibrionales bacterium | reverse complement strand
CCGCGTTCTTCAAGTGAAGAGTCTCTTGTGAGAAACGGCTTATAAGGAGAATCCGGTACATACATTGCTCCCGTGAGTTCGCGTTCTACTTTGAGAGAATGAAATTCCCGTGCCGCTTTTGGTTTCGGTAAGTGCGTGAATCGCGTCGGTCCCTATACGGTACGTTTAGAGATTATTTGGACGATCGCCAAAAAATTAAACGTTATCGGGCACAATTCCGGAAAATCAGCGCCGGCGCTCGCATTGCGGCTCAAATTGATTCAAAACGTTTTGCCGGAAGATCTTCTGAATCTGGCCGGCCGCGGTCGGAGTCGCGTTCGTAGCGGTGAGATTTTCGGTCACGTTCGTAACGAAGTACGCGTACTGGTTCCAAACGCTGCGGGTCTTCACCCAGGCCGTCTCACTTTGAGCCTTAAAGACCCGTATTCCAGAGCCGATCGCGTTGATCTTGCGTCCTTCTTCGCCCATGTCGGTGAGCGGGTTATAGGCATTGTTCGCGGGCACCACCAGGTCAGCGTGTCCATCATTGTCGACGTCGGCGACGACCGGGTTTTCTAGCAAAGTGTGGGAAGGGTTCGGAATTGTCGCGAGCGTCGTACCGGTCGGACCATTGAAGATACGGAGATTCGCTTCGTCGGCGTAAAGAACTTCCGCGACGCCGTCGCCGTTGAAATCGAAAACCGAGGAGCCCGTGACGTTCGATGAGTAATCGTGATTGGGCTGCGACCACTTGAGTTGCCCGCGTGAGTCGAAGACGGAATAGAAAACCGCGTTCGCGACGCCGATGTCGGGTTTGCCGTCTCCGTCAAAGTCGGAGATATTCGGCGGGCCTCCGGCGCCGGGAAGCCCGTTGTATCGGCCGGGATCGGACGGCGTCTGAATATGCCAAATCACATCGCCCGTAAGCCCGTTGTATAGAGTCATGAAACCGCCGTCGACACCGACGACTTCGACGCCCTCGATGTCCTGCCTCACGTCGGCGGCGGCCAGAAAGAATTTGTTCGTCGCGCTCACGCCTTGGGGGAACGCCCAGACACGGTCGCCGTTCGGCGCATACACGCCAGATCCGTTGATGATCTGCATTTCATTCGGGCGGGAGGGATCGAGGCTCATGGCGAAAGCCGTGCACGAGGTGCCTTGATACGGTCCGCTCAGGAGCGTCGCGCTCACGCTGTCGCGGGAGCCGTTCTCGCGCAAAATCACGTTTTCGACGATGATCTCGCTTTCGCCGTCACCGTTGAGATCGGCGCCCGACAGGCCGCCGTAACAGGAGCGCAGCTGCTGCGGCAGCGTGAACGTCCAGCGGGGCTGCCCGTCGTAATTCAGCGCGATCACCCTCTGAAGCGAATAGTGCATGTAAACGATCTCGGATTTCCCGTCTTGATCGATATCGATCAGGAGCGGCGTCGTCGCTCCGATAGGCGAGTAATCGGGATCGAGCACGGAGAATTTCTCTTTGCCGTCGGCGCCGCGAATCACCCGCAGCGCGCCTTGGCCGGTATAGGTACCGGGCGCCGTGGCGCTGTAGGCGGTGAATACGATTTCAGGGTTGCGGTCGCCATCGAGATCGCCGACCGCGGGCGTGGCCATCACGTGGCGCCAATCGGGAGCGAGGGAGTTGGCGTGATCCCAGCGATAGCGCTCCACAGGTACGAGGTCCGGGCTGTCGATCTCAATGCATTGGGAAAGAGCTTTTTGCTGAAACTCGAAATGACTGCTGCAGCTTTGCGTCGTGAAGAGCAGCGGCAGGCAAAGCCAGGCCACACCCTTGGACTTTCGAAACACCCAGGACCCCCCGAGAGCTTTCTCTTACAAAGGCGGTGCCTGAGTCTCGCTTCGAAACTAATGAGACATAGGCTGTTACGAACGTGACAGTGTCGAGGAAACCGTCGACAGGCGGGTCCTATTCGCTTTTAACTCGTTTTTTGAGAGGCCAAAATTCCGAGAAATTCGAACATCACGTCGACGGCTGCCAAAGTCGTGATCTGTGACTGATCGAACGGCGGCGAGACCTCCACGATGTCAGCGGCGACCAGGTTCTTGATTTTCAGTGCCCGCAGGATGCGTTGTACTTCGTACGTCGTCATGCCTCCTGGCACGGGCGTGCCCGTTCCAGGAGCGTACGCCGGATCGAGGCAGTCGATGTCGAAGCTGATGTACGTCGGAAGCTTACTGAACTCAGGCAGGCGCGCGAGCACGCCTTTGAAATCGTCGCGCATGTCATCGATGGTGATTCCGCGCAGCCCGTGTTTTTTGGGAAACGCCAGATCGTCTTCGCCGGCGAGCGGGCCACGCAGGCCGATCTGCAGGCTTTGCGATGGATCTATCAAGCCTTCTTCGATCGCGTGACGGGCGAACGTTCCGTGATGATATTCGCAGCCCCACGCCGCGGGATAAGTGTCGAGATGGGCATCGAAGTGAATCAGCGAGAGCTTGCCGTGGGCGCGGGCGGCTTCGCGCAAAAGCGGTAGCGTGACCGAGTGATCGCCGCCCACCGCGATGAACTTCTTTTTCGTCTTTAGGATGTCTCCGAAAAACTTTTGAATGCGTTCATAGGTCTTGGCCTGATCGACGGGCACAGTCGGGCAGTCGCCGACGTCGGCCACTTTGAGTTTTTGAAAGAAGTTGACCGAGCGCGACCAGTTGAACCCTCGCCCGAGCGATGACGTCTCGCGTACCTGTGACGGGGCGAAGCGCGCGCCCGGCCGGTAGGATACGCCTCCATCGTAAGGCACGCCCGCGAGTGCCACGTCAAAATCGGCGGCGATCTCGGCCACGGGAAGGCGGAA
>DASUEL010000162.1:0-2521 GCA_036275095.1 Bdellovibrionales bacterium | reverse complement strand
TCTTTCCAGCGGGGTTTAAATTGGGTGGAACCGACTCCGATAATCGCGACTCGTCTCATGGGGTTATGCCTCCATAAAAAATTCTGGCTTAATTCCCTACTGATGCCTAGGAAAAATCTGCCGGGTACGGCCCGACCTACGGCCGGCGCGTGAGGCTAGCCCAAAGTCCAAATGCGAAAGGTCCAAAACCGGTTGCTGTTTACGGCGTCGAATTCACGTTCATATATTGATGTCACAGGACAGGAGGCGATACATGTCACAACAGCCCTTGAACGTATTGGACGGATTCTGGAACCAGGTACGCGCGCGCAAAGACAATGTGGCGCTCGGGCAAAAGAAGAACGGCTCGTGGGAGACCTGGAGCTGGACCTTGGTCGGTGAAAAAGTCGCGCAAATGGCGACCGCCTTCAAGAACGCCGGACTCAAACCCGGCGACAAAGTGGCCATCTTCTCTGAAAACACACCCGAGTGGATCATCACCGACTTCGCCGCGATGGCGGCGGGCCTCGTGACCGTTCCCCTCTACGCCACGCAAACCGATTCACAGGTCCAATACATCATCGAGCACTCCGAAACGAAGCTCGCCGTCGCCCGCGGAAAAGCCAAAATTCAAAAGCTGCTGAATCTCACCGGGCTCTTGAAGATCGTCGAGATCGACGACCTCACAGGCTCTTTCATGAGCCACCCGAAAGTGACGCCGTTTGAGGAGTTCCTCAAGACCGGCGACAAGAACTGGGAAAAGCTCGCGCCCGCCGCGAAAAACATCGACCTCAACAGCCTCGCAACGATCGTCTACACGTCGGGCACGACCGCAAACCCGAAAGGCGTGATGCTCACGCACCAAAATCACATCGCGCAAAGCGAGATGATCGGCACACGCACGTACCGCACGGCCGACGACATCATCATGTCGTACCTGCCGCTCTCGCACATCACGGAGCGTATCAACATCTACCGCCAGGCGGTCACCGGTTATGCCGTGTACACGCTGCCTGTCATCGACACGGTGGCAAACGACCTCAAAGAGATCAGGCCCACCAGTTTCGTGGCCGTTCCGCGCGTCTGGGAGAAATTCCAGGAGGCCATTCAGGCCCGTGTTCAGCAAGCGCCGCCCGCGCGCCAGCGCATCTTCGCCAAGGCGCTCGCGATCGGCCGCAAGCACTACGAAGAGACGCGCAAAAACGGCAAGGCTTCATTCATGGTCAATTTGCGCTTCAAGATCCTGCAGCGGCTGGTGGGCAAGAAGCTCAAGGCCGCCATGGGTTTTGATCGCTGCAAGTTCTTCATCAGCGGCGCGGCTCCGCTCTCGCCTGAAACGAGCATCTTCTTCTACTCGCTCGGCATTCCGATCATCGAGGGCTACGGCCTCACCGAGTGCGCGGGCGCAAGCCACATCAACCTCGTCGGCCGCCCGATCTTCGGCACCGTTGGCCCGCACCTCGACGGCCTCGAGTGCAAGATCGCTGAAGACGGCGAAATTCTCTTGCGCGGCCAGAACGTTTTCGCGGGCTACTACAAAGAGCCCGCGCAAACGGCCGAAAGCCTCATCAATGGCTGGCTCCACACGGGCGACATCGGCAAGTACGACGAAAACGGCTGCCTGCGCATCACCGACCGCAAGAAGAACATCATCGTCACCTCAGGCGGCAAGAACGTGGCGCCCGCGCCGCTCGAGGCCAAGCTCAAAAACCACCGCGTGATCAGCCAGGTTCTCGTGATCGGCGACAAGCGCAAGTACCTGACCGCGCTCATCACGCTAAACCCCGGAGTGTCGAAGAACGACGCCGAGGCGCAAATCACCGCCCACCTCGCGGCGCTCAACGCGACCCTTCCAAGTTACGAGACGATCAAGAAATTCGCGATCCTCGACAAAGACTTTACCGTCGAATCGGGCGAGCTCACGCCGACGATGAAAGCCAAGCGCGGCTTCATTCAGGAGAAGTACAAGAGCCTGATTGACGGTTTGTACCAGCAAGACGCGAAAGCCAACGCGTTCGAAGTCAACGTCTAAGCGCCAGTCCTAAACGTAAATGGAAAACGGCTCGCCAACGCGGGCCGTTTTTGTTTTGGCCCGACCGGCATGCCAGTCCGCCAGGCTGCCGGTCTGCCTGCTTCCCGGCTCAGACAGCATGCGACGGGCCCGATCGCGCGGGCGTCGGCGGGCAAACGGGCATTCGGGCAAACCGGCATACTGGCAGACGGGTTAAACGAGGATCAGGGCCTGCGTTTCATCATGACGGTGCGCACGCCCTCTTGCACGACTTCATTGCGCTGATTGAGAACCTGCACGCCGAAAACGATGACGCCGCGGTCGGGCTTCGACGTTTCTTTTTTCGATTGTACGACCGCGCGCTGGCGGATGGTGTCGCCGATTTTGATGGGTGCCGTGAACTTCCACTCCATGCCCATGAAGGCCACGAGCGTCCCGTCGTAGATGCCGCTTCGAACCGCAAGGCCTGACGAGACCGCGAGCCCAAGCATGCCGTGGGCGATTCGCTCGCCGAATTGGCTCTTGGACGCG
>DASUEL010000161.1:0-3249 GCA_036275095.1 Bdellovibrionales bacterium | reverse complement strand
CGAGCGCTCCCGATTTGCCTTCTGACCTTCACACTCGCGCACGCGCCGTCAGCCCGCGCCGAGCTTTGGGCCGACCACCTGAAGCCCACGCTCGAAGACGGTTTCGACACGTACGGCATGTTCTATCTGCTCGCGGGCGTCGCCGCGGTCGGCTTCGCTCAGTCGAAAGATTACGAGATGCGCGCGGCCTTCTCGAATCACCAGCGCATGTCGAACGGCACTTCGCGCTTTGGCGATTTTCTCGGAACCGGAATCCCGGGGGCGCTTGTCGCCGTTACCCAGCTCATCTGGGACAACAACAACGGCATCGCGCATGCCGAGGCCCTGATCGACACGGCCATCGTCACGGCGGCGCTGAAACAAGGCTTCGCGCGGGCGCGGCCCAACAGCGAGAACCACCATGCGATGCCGTCAGGCCACACGTCGACGACCTTCACGTCGGCAACCTCACTCACCTACGCCTACGGCTGGCGCGCGGCGATTCCGGCCTACGCGCTCGCGGTGCTCACCGGCGTGTCGCGCATGAGCGACGACGCGCACTGGTTCAGCGATACGGTCGCGGGTGCGACGATCGGATTTTTCTGGGGACGCGCGACCTACCAGCATCACAAGCCGGAACGCTTGTACGAACGAGCCAACGCCGTTCGCATGCGCAGCTATCCGATGGTCTCAAGCCGGTTCCTGGGAGCCGGCCTGGCCATCGAGTTCTGAATTCTCAGAGGGGACGCACGGGCATTCTGCAGTTCCGGAGCAGCAGCTCGGGGAGCCCGCTTTGCATGCCCGCCTCATTCACGACGAGCTGGCCTACGATCTCCTGGCCGCGGCGGACCAGCCTGAGCTCGCCCGTTTGACGGATCTGCGACGTGGAGCCGACTTGTTCGTACGTCGCGATTTTCGTCGCGTGCGGAAGCTTCACTTGGCCCCATGCCCGGTAAAACCGGAGTACTTTGCCATTCGAATCGCGCGTGAGCAGCCGTAGATCTTGCGGGTCCACGTTCCGCGCGGTTTCCCGCACGACTTCAAGAGTCGCTTCGGGCGCCGGATGGGTCACGTCGATCGATCGAGCATCGCATTTGACCAGCGTTTTGAACGTCACGGGTTGACCGCTGATGACGCCTCCGCTTTGAACCGCGGCAGCCGCGGGACCTGCAACACCGAGAGCGATGGCAACTGACAGCAACATGGTTTTCATTTTTCACCTCACGAATAGTTGGACGGACACCAACATTTCTAACAAACCGCCCGATCCCAATATAGAGCTTTATTCTTTATTTTTAGCCCGAAACGTGATTTTTACTCTACTGCGGAGGGCCCATGCAGGTTTTCGATTCAGACAGTTACCAGGACTACATAAAATTTTTCCTCGAGACGTCGCCGCGCGGGACCGTGCGAAAGCTTGCCGACGCGCTCGGCTGCCATCCGACCTTCATTTCTCAAGTCGTGAGTCAAAAGGCGAATTTCAGCAATGAACAGGCCGTGCACTTCTGCCGGTTCGCCAAGCTCGACGCGGCCGAAACCGAGTATTTTATCGATCTCGTCGGCCGCGACCGCGCGGGCGACGCGGACACGAAAGCATTTTTCGCCAGCCGACTCGAGAGGCACGCCGAATCCAGACTCGAGCTGCAAAGCCGCTGGAAAACGAAAGATGTCCTGCGCCCTGAGCACGAGTACGTCTATTTCGAGAATTACCTTTATCAGGCGATCCACTGCTTGATTCAGGTGCCCACGTTTCAAGATTCGGCGGCGCTCGCCAAGGCACTGGCGATCTCCAAAGAGCAGGCGGACTCCGTGCTGTTCGGCCTCAACAAAATGGGCCTGGCGGAGCGCGCCGGCTCGCGCTGGTCGGCCACGAAGGCCTCGCTGCACATTGGGAAGAGCTCTCCCAACACCCGCCGGTTTCATATGAATTGGCGGCTTAAAACCGCGGCGCTGCTTCTGGATCAGCAGCCTGAGAGCAATCTGCACTTTTCGGCGGTGGCGGCGATCTCGAGGCGTGAAGCCGCGGCGATTCGGCGCGCGCTCGTCGACGTAATCGACTCGAGCCGCCAACGCATGGTCGACTCGAAATCAGAAGAGGTCTTCGTTTTGAACTTGGATTACTACCCCCTCGTCAAGGAGTGACGAGGGCCCGTTAATTTAGCGGCGGCCGGATTTGATTTTGATCTGCATCTTCGCGATGAGATCGACGGCCATTTTCTCTTGGACTTCGCACATTTTGAGCTCGTCCTGGCGGTAAGATTTCTGGCTGGGCGTCAACGTGTCCATCTCGAGCTCCATCTCGTAATCGAGCTTGCTGGCGCGAATACTTTCGAGCTCTTTCGTTTGCTGTTTGAAGAGCTGGTTGACGCGGCTGAGCGGAGCCACTTCGAGCCATTCGTGCTTGCCGCGATACCACGCGAGCATGCGTAAGAAGCGCGCTTTGTTTTTCGCCAGAGTGAATTGCGGATATTTGCTCTCGTCGAGCGAGAAAATATCAAAACGCTCTTTGGCTTCCCCGGTTTCTAACACTCAGACCCCCACAGAAGAAAATGCTGGACAGGTCAAGCGTTATATCACACCTTTACGAAAATTAAAACTGCGGGAACCCTTCGAAATTCGCACAAAATTTTTTCAACGCTGGGCGTTTCAAACGGGATAAATCATGAGCCTAGGCTTCACTGAAATTCTTTTTCTCTCACTCATCTTGCTGTTGTTTTTCGGCCCCGCGCGGCTCCCGCAAATCGGCAAATCACTGGGTGAGGCCATTCGCGACCTGAAAAAGAGCCTAAACGGCACCGAAATCGACGTCACTGAAGAATCCAGAAAGCCAAAAAAACGAGATGAAGAGCCCAAGGCTTGAGCGCGGCCGCGCCACGCTCAAGCTGCCGTTGACGCTATTCTCGAAGCGTTGCTTCGACTTCGACGTCGACCCCGGAGCGGCTCGTAAAAAGTGCTAGGCCCGCTCGCGGCGCGATTTTCATGGCGCCCGCAGGTTTGAGGTCGATTTCGCTCGCGCCTTCGCTCAGCCTTACGCATTTCGGGAGTGATTTGAGCGCAGCCCGAATCCGTGTCACGCGGTCGCCTTCCAGCTCCACCCAAAACGGCCCGACCGTGCCGCGCACGAAATCGGTTTCATCTTTCGAGACGTAGTCGCGGTCTTGCGCGGGCAAGCGCGCCGGCAGGCCCAGGCGCTCCACATCGGCGCGGGTCATTCCGATCGCCACGGGACCAAAGCGCTCTCCCGGCACGACCTGCACCGGGCACCGCGGT
>DASUEL010000160.1:0-3039 GCA_036275095.1 Bdellovibrionales bacterium | reverse complement strand
GATCGAATGTGCCGGCCGCGAATCCCAGGCTGTCGTTCGAGTAGCCGGCTTCGAGCCCTAAGTCGCTGTCGCCATTCTTGCTGGCCTGAAGACTGGCTCGAAAGCCCTGCTGGTAGATGACTCCAGCCGGGTTCTCGCTCGTGTAGCCGCGGCTGACGTTGACCAAGTTCGAGACGCTGGGCGCCGCGATGCCTTGGCCCGTTGCGAGCCGGTGCTCGTCGGGAGCAACGGCCGATGCAGGTGTCGTAAATGCGATAAACAGGAAAACGATTAGAAGGTGTTTCATGACTACTTTTTGCGCCCGCGCGCGGCCGAATTCAAGCTCATTTCATTCATCGAAGCGGCTGTCGCTGATTGAGACTGGATTCTATAGATCACTTAAGGATTTGAGGCCGTGGCGCTTCGATGTTAGCCTTTAAAGAGGAGCGTGAGTATGTTCAGATCCACAGATTTCTACATCGATCTCGGAACCGCCAACACGCTGATTTATGCGCGCCGCCGCGGATTCTTGCTGAACGAGCCCTCGGTGGTTGCTCTCAGGCAAAAAAGCGCCGGCCAGCCCGAGCTTTTCGCGCTCGGAGCGCCGGCAAAAAAAATGATCGGAAAAGCGCCCGAGCGCTTATCAGTCTTGCGGCCCCTCCGCGAAGGCGTAATCTCCGACTTCGACAACACGGCGCGAATGCTTCACGCATTCCTGAAACGAATCAAAGAAAACGTTCACTGGTTTCGCCCGCGCATGCTCATCTCGCTTCCATGCGAGGTCACGCGTTTCGAGCGCCGCGCGGTCGAAGAGGTCGGCTTCGAGCTGGGCGCGCGCACCGTGAGCCTGCTCGATGAGCCGGTTGCCGCGGCCGTGGGCGCGGGCTTGCCCGTTCTCAGCAATCGGGGGCAAATGGTCGTCGACATCGGCGGCGGCACCACCGAAATCGCGGTGATTTCGCTCGGAGGCATCGTCACGTCTAGGGCGGTCCGCGTCGGCGGCGACGACATCGACGAAGCCATCATCGCGCTTATGCGCTCGAAATATCACTTCGTGATCGGGGAGCAGACCGCCGAACGCATCAAAATGGCGGTCGCGAGCGCGTTCGCGGACGAAAAAGACCAGCGCTCGATTCAAGTCGGTGGCTTCGACTTACTAAGGGGCCTGCCGTCCAAGCGCACGGTCGATACGCGGGGGATTTTCCCCGCGATCGACTCTGTCGTGGGCGGTTTCGCGGTGACCGTTCGAAAAGCGCTCGAGTCGTGCCCGCCCGAAATCGCGGCTGATATCGCGGAAAGCGGTATCACGCTCGCGGGCGGAGGCGCCATGCTCCGCGGAATCAGCGACCGGCTCTCGCACGAGCTCGGAGTCAAAGTTCAGATCGCGCGCGATCCGCTCATGTCCGTCGCCATGGGCGGAGCCAAAGCGCTCGAAGATGACCGCTTGTTCGACGCGCTCGAGCGCCCGGCCTGAGGACGCCCGGTTTAAGCGAAATTCGAAGTGATCAAATAAAGCGCGGCCAACCCGAATGCGATGGTCGCAAGAGTGCTGCGCGTGACGTAGCAGAGCGCCGTCGCGAGCGCCAGAATTACGAAACGCTCTTTTCCCATCAGGGCTTCGACTTGGCCTTGATGAAAATAGACCGCGGGCGCCACGAACGCGGGTAGTACCGCGGCCGGTATGAACGAGAAAAGCTCGCGCGCCCGCTCCGAAATTCTTAGTTTCGCCGAGAGCGCGATGAGCGACCCGCGAATCACCAATGTTCCAATCGCCAGCAAAATGACGTTGTTCCAAAAGTACCCCGGCTCGATCATGACTTGTCTCTCTGGCGGGTCAAAACGCCGCGAGCGCGACGGATAACAGCGCGGTCGCGATGAGACCCGTACGGTAAGGCAGACCGTTCAGCACGAGCGACACGCCCGAGGAAAACGCGGCGATAACGACATACAGACGATTCTTGAGAGTTGGCAATACCAGTGAAACGAAACTCAGAGGCACGGCGTAGTCGAGGGCAAGCGACGCCGGCGCGAAGTTCCCGAAAATATGGCCGGCTACGACCGAAGCATGCCATGCGATCAGCATGCAGACGGAGGCGCCGAAATAAAACGTTATCGACTCCGCGTTGGACTTTAGCTTGTCTTGGTGAGCCGACATCACCGCATAGGTTTGATCCGTTACGACATAGCTGCTCGCAAGCTTCGTCCAAAAACCCGTGCTTTGTACGACCGGCGACAAGGCCGCGCTGTAAAGGAGAAATCGCAAATTGATGATCAACCCGGTCATCACGATGACGGCGCTCGCGGCGTTGTTCGCCATAAGATCGATCGCCGCGAGCTGCGAAGTGCCGGCGAAGACCAGCACGTTCATCGAGATCGTCTCAAAGAGCGAGAGTTTGGCGTCTGCGCTGATCGAACCCATCACGGCGCCGAACGGAATGATTCCGGTCGATATGGGCAGCATGGCCTGGAACCCTTTTTTGAAAATGCCCGGACGCACGGTAGAAGCCATTCCGCGATTTTCAGCCGACTTGGCATATTTGTCGAGAGCGGAACTATTAAACAGGCTCGACAGTCAAAATCCGCGGCAACTGGCTGCCAATTTTCGGCATGGGCAGGAGCCGGCGGTTGTGGCGCCAATAGGGCCCGGCTTTCGTGGCATAACCGCTGCACTTCCCACGGTTTGTTGGGATCGCGTTGAATTGGAGCGCCTATGGCCGTCTTGCGTCGCTTAAAACTATTCGCTGCTATTTGGGCCGTGGCACTTTGGTTCATGTCCTCTACCGCCTTTGGGCAACTTCAAAACATCTCCGAAGGCGGTCCGCGAAGCTCATTTGAGTTCACGTTTGCAGGCGCGCGCGCGATGACTCTCGTGTTTTATCCCGAGCATGGCGTATACGTGAAGCGCACGCTGCTTCCTAATAAAAAGCTAATCGCGGGAAAAGTTCACCTTGCACCCTCAAATGACGTTGCCTATGGAAATGCAATCAGCGTAGGCCCTCAAAGTTACGCGTACTCCGGAAGCTACTCCGCCGAAAGAACCGTAAACATGCTGACAACGTT
>DASUEL010000159.1:0-4587 GCA_036275095.1 Bdellovibrionales bacterium | reverse complement strand
TTCGTCGCCGTCTTTGAGCTCGATATCCGCGCAATCGACGTTCGCGCCGACGGAGACGCAGGTCTTCGCTCCGGTCTTCTCGCGCAAGGTTCCCGCGCCGGTGACGTGGTCGGCATGAATGTGGGTGTCGAGCACGTACTTGAGCTTAAGGCCGAGCTCATCGACGAGCTTGAGATCGCGCGCGACGGTCTCACGCACGGGATCGATCAACACGGCCTCGCGCGTGGAGGCATCGGCCAGGAGATACGTGTACGTCGACGATTCAGACTCGAAAAGTTGCCGGAATATCAGCCCGTCCATTTTGCCCTCCCGCTCAGGCGGTTCGCTTCTACTCTAGAAGTATGAGGCCAAAGAGTCGGTTGACAAGCGGTTCGGCGGTTGACGCGGCGAGATCGGCAAAAAAAGAGGAGCGCTCGGTGGCGCTCCTCTTGGACTGACAAAGTGTCCTGACCGGTCTTATTGCTTCGTGAACAGCTGCAGCAGCGCCGGGCGCAGCTTCAGGTACTCGCCGTCGATCTTGCTGGCGAAGTAGAAAGCCGGAAGCTCGGGGCCGGGCTTCGTGTTCGCCTGAGGAGCCAGCGCCGCGGAGCCGGCGTTCGTGCGCTCGGTGAAGGTTGCCTTCAACGTTTTTCCCCCTCCGGCAAGTTTCGTATAGAACGAAATCAGGGTACCGCCGCAGAAGTTGAAATCCGTCGAGGGAATGTCGTTCGACGTGAGGAGCGTGTAATCGAGAGTCGCTTCGTTGAAGGTCTCGGTTCCGCATTTCACGGGGCCTTTGCCTTGCAACGTCAGCTTGTACGCCGTTACCGGTGAGGTCGCGCCGCCGAACGTGTACTTTCCTTTGGTCAGCTTGCCCGTGACTTGCGGTTGCGCCGTGAAGCCGCAGTCTTCGTACTTGGCGTGCTCGGCGCCCGTGTTTTGGGGAGCGTCGTTCGACGTGCAGTTCACGTTTTCGCCGACCACTGTGCACGCCACATTGAAGCTGCCGCCGACGGTGAAGCCAGAAAAGTTAGTCGCCTTGTCGACCGTGTATTTCTGAGCGAGGCCGGTGGCGGTAACGTTCGTCACGGTCGTCGTGAACGCGACTTCGCCGACTCCGACGCCTTCGGTTTGGACTTTGTTGACGACTCCGATCTTCAGGCCGTTCTTCACGCGTGAATCGATTTGTATGACGGGGTTGCCTTGGGCATCACAACCTTTAGTCAGATAATCCGCGTCCCCGGTTTGAGAGATGTCTTTTTCCTCGACGTAAGTTCCCGTGGTCTTATCCGTGAGCCCGCCATCCTCGCAGGCCGCCAATACCAAGGGCAAGAGAGCAAACAACAATCGGCGCATAGTAATCCTCCTATGACTTCAATTGCAGCACCTCAGTCGTGGAGGAACAAGAACGCCCCGGCCCTAGGGACCGTCTAGATTTTGACGCTGGACTCGACCTCGGTACGGGGAATACGCCCGTCGACGATGCGAATCTCCCGCTGTGCGAGCGCCGCGTACTCGGGCTCGTGGGTGACGAGAACCAAGGTGGAGCCGGTTTCGCGGTTGATCTTCGTGAGCAGGCTCATGACCGACTGCCCGTTCGCGGTGTCGAGGTTGCCAGTCGGCTCGTCGGCGAAGATGTAGCGCGGGTTCATGATGAGTGCGCGCGCGATCGCCACGCGCTGTTGCTCGCCGCCCGAGAGCTGGCCCGGGTAGCGGTTGATCTTATCTTTGAGGCCGAACGCTTCAAGCAGCTCGAGCGCGTACGGCGTGCGCTTGACATGGCTATCGGTCTTGCGCGCCGGGAGCAATACGTTTTCGAGCGCCGTGAGCTCCGGCAACAGATAATGAAATTGAAAGACGTAGCCGATGTTCTCGTTTCGAAAACGGTGAAGCTCTTCGACGCTCAAGGTGTTCGGGTCGGTCCCGTTGATGAGCAGCGTGCCTTCGGTCGGCTGATCGAGCGTGCTCAAGATGTACAAAAGCGTCGTTTTGCCGGAGCCCGAGCGCCCGACGATCGTCACGAACTCGCCGTCTTTGATCGTCAAATCGATGCCGTGAAGCACCGTCGTCGGCGGATTGGTGAACCTCTTATAAACGCCGCGAACTTCGAGGGCCACGGTCAGCCCTCCGACCTGATGATGTCGACGGGAGTCATGCGCCGGGCGGAGCGCGCGGGGATGTAGCTCGCCACCAGCGCCGAGAGCATCGCCATCAACAGGCCATATAGATAAATCGACGGGTCATATGAAATGAGGAATTTTTCGAAGCCGGCTCCTTTAATGGGAATCCGCTCGACGAGTTTGCAGACGAGAAAGCCGAGCACGAGGCCGAGTGTGGCGCCCGTGCCGCCCAAGATCGCGCCCTGAGTGAGGAAAATGCGCTCGACGTCGGCCGGAGAGTAACCGAGGGCGCGCAAGATCGCGATCTCGCGTTTCTTCTGGCTGATGATGATCGTCAGCACGTTATAGATGCCGAATGCCGCGACCAACAGCACCGTCGATGTGATGAAGTTTCGAATGATGTCTTGGATCTGAAAGAGCTGTAGGAAGCTGGCGTTGGCCACATCCCAGCTCTGAACCTTGTCGCGGCTCGTGACGCTCCAGCGTTCGGCGAGCGCGTGGGCATGATCGACATCGTGAAGCTTGACCGCGATGTTGGTCACCCGGCCCGGGGTTCCGCTCAGCTGCTGAACGTCGGCAATGGCGCCATAGGCGATTGATTCGTCGATTTGCTGCACGCCCGTTTTGAACACGCCGGTGATGCGAAACGGGAGCGGACGGCCGGTGCCGGTCGAGATGAAAACGGTCTCGTCGATTCGCGCGCCGATTTTGTCCGCGAGCCCTTGTCCGATGACGATACGGCGCCCCCCGGAGCCGATCGATTGAAAGCTGCCCTCTTTGATATCTTGCGCGATATTCGTCACGCGTAGCTGACGGTCGACATTGATCCCGGCGAGCATGCCGGCGTGGCGAACGCCGCCGCGGCGAAAAATCGCCTGCGCTTGAAATTGAGGCGCGTAGGCCGACACTTCAGAGTCTTCGTCGAGCCTCGAAAACCAGCCCTGCGGGTACATGATGTGCGCTTCGTCCCGCTTTCCCGACGGAGGCAGCCGCCAGTGCACGAGGCCTTCGCGGTCTCCATAAATCGCTTGGGTGACCGTCTCAGGCGTTACGATCTCCTCGTGACCGGTGATGCGTATATGGGCGTCACTGTTGATGAGCTTATCGACGATGAATTGGCGGAAGCCGAGCTGAATGCCCGCGATTGCCACGTAGATCAAGGTACCGAGGCTGATGCCGCTGAGGATGAGCAGCGTTTGACGCTTGCGGGAGAGCAAATGCCGGATGGCGAGAAAGGTCATGAGCTCCTCGCCGGAATGAGGACCTGATCTCCCGGTTTGACGTCCCCTTCGATCACTTCCGCCCAATTCCCGTCGACGATTCCGATCTTCACAGGCACCTTACGCCTGCGGCCGTCGCGGATGACGGTAACTCGGCCGTTGGTGAGGCCGCCGAGCGGCAGGAGCAGAACTCCCGTGCGCCGGCCGACTTCGATGGCGACGTCAGCCGTCATGCCAGGGAGCACTTCTTTTGGCAGCTTCTCGGTATTAATGCGTACGACGAACTGATCGTCTTTCGGAAAGATCGACTCGACTTTACCGCTGACGACGACTCCGCGCAGGCTCTCCAGCGTGAGGCGCGCGTCTTGGGCCGGGCGCACGCGCAAGGCGCCGAGCTGCTCGAGGCTGACTTCGACGTATAGATCATCGAGATCCTCGACGCGAACTATGACCGCTTGAGGAAAGATGTTTTCGCCTTCGTGAAACGGGAGCACCGTGATCGTGCCCGCGAATGGCGCCGATACGACCGACCCCTCGTCGAGTCTCAGCAGGCGCTGGCCCTTTTGCACCCGGTCGCCCTCTTGCGCGAACAGCGCCGACAGACCGCTGGTGACGCCGATTTTCAGCTCGTAGATCTTGTTCGATTTCACTTTGCCCAGACCGTAAACGGCCTCGGTGATGTCGCCCTTTCGGACTTCGATCATCTCGCTGCCGGGCCGCTTGTAATAGAGGGCCGAAGCGATGAGACCTAGAAGGAAAAGCGTGACGGCGAGGATGGCGAGATTTCGTTTCGACGACATGACGTAGGAGTCGCGCTCCCACGCTCGATTGTCAAGCGGCCTGTCCTTTTTGAGTCGCGTTCGCGTGGTTCAGCATCGCGTGAATCTTCTCGATCAGCATGCTTTGCGTGTAGGGCTTCTCGAGGAACTGAACGTCCTCATCGAGGGCCTGATAACCCGCGAGCCGATTGTCGGCATAGCCCGACAAAAAGAGTACGAGCGGCCTTCGCGACGGATGACGGCGTCCCAGCTCTTTCACCATTTCGGGGCCGCCCAGATTCGGCATGATGACGTCGGTTATGATGAGCTCGATGCTTTTTTGGGATTCGCCGAAGGCCTTCAGTCCTTCGCGGCCGTCCGAGGCCTCGATTACGGTCATGCCGTGTTTGCGCAAGGCAGATGCCGTCACTTCGCGGAGATCCGGCTGGTCTTCGCAAAGTAGAACCGAGAGATTCTTGCTGAACCGGCCGGCGACCGGTTCTGCTTTGG
>DASUEL010000158.1:0-4065 GCA_036275095.1 Bdellovibrionales bacterium | reverse complement strand
GGCGTGCTGCTTGAGCGCCTGATCGAGACTTTGCGCGTTCGCGATTCCAGACAAACCGAACCACAAACAAAGCGCAAAAATATAATGCCCCTTGAGCATAGCCCACCCCCCTTGCGAGTTGATCTACACGATTAGAACCACTTGGTCCTGTTTCTTCACTAAAAAATGACCGAAATGGCGCACGAGGCCGAAATCCAGCTCAAATTTAAGCTGGATTTCGGCGCCAGAAATATCCCAGTGTCGCTCTAAACAACCGACGGTTAGAAATGGTACCGGGCGCCCAAGTTCGCATCCATGTAGCCGGTCGCAACCGGGGTCACGATGAATGAAGGCGCGATTTCCGCAAACACGCCAACCGGAACGCGATCAGCGTACCAGCTCAGGCCCACCGGAACGCGCGCGAACGCATCAATGTCTCTCTCTTGATTGTCGAGCTCACGATTGAAGCCCGCCCCGAGACCGACGCCACCATACGGCATGATCCGCCAAGGAAGGCCGGCTTCGAACGTCCAAAGATGGTCCGCGTGAACTTGGCTTTCGGCGTCCGGGTTCGCTCCGTACGCGATGTCAAACGCACGATGCGTATCCATCCACTTCGTAGCGGTCACTCCCGTAACCGTGCCCGCCATGGCGCCAACGCCGAGATCGTCTTCGCGATCAGCGGGGGTCGCAAACGCGGGTCCAGCGATCAGACTCATCAGAAGTACAAGTTTAAAAAGCTTCATATGACACTCCTCCATTCAGGTTCAAACGCGGCATGAACCTAGTCCCCGACAATCGCACGTCGTTGGCGGAACTTTGAATTTTCGGCCACTTATATTGTTCTGCCGTGTGATAGAGTTTTCGTTATGGATAACGTGACCCATTCGCTGGTTGGCGCGGTGGTCGGAGAGTGGGCCTACCGAGCGAAAACCAAACGCGAAGCGTCCGATTCCAAACTCGACGATCAGGCCCGGCGGCTTTGGCTTTGGGCGTCGGTGGGCGCGAACAACTTCCCCGATCTGGACGTCTTATATACGCGCATCACTCCGGGCCCACTTGGCAGCCTGCTTCATCATCGTGGACACACGCACACATTTTTGGCGGTGATTCCGCAATGGTTCATTGTGATGGCACTTCTTTGGCTTCTCGCGTGGCCTTTGCGATACCGGGGCCTCGGCCGCGCGGAGTGGCGCATGGCTGGCGTGCTCGCAGCCTTCGGTCTATGTTTGCACGTTTTGGCCGATACCTGGAACTCGTACGGCGTGCATCCGTTCTGGCCGCTCAGCAACGAGTGGATCTACGGCGACGCGGTCTTCATCATCGAGCCGTTCTTGTGGGCCTTTTTCGCAGCCGCGATTCTGGCCTTCGGCCGAACGAGGCTCCGTTTCGTTCCGATGTCGCTGCTCGCGATTTTGTTGGGAGCCGGTCTCTATTATGAGCTCGTGGGGGCGCGCGCGGCGATCGTCGCCGCCACCGCCGCGGGCCTCAGCTGGTTTTTTCGCAAACGCCCGGCCCGGACCGCGAGCCTCGCGCTCATCATCGCGGCCGTTTATATTTTGGCGCACCTCGCGGCGAGCCGCTACATCCGCCATCATGTGGCCACGCGCGCGAAGCCAGGCGAAACCGTGCTCGATGTGGTGCTATCACCGGTTCCGGCCAGCCCGCTCTGCTGGTTCACGATTCGCATCGCGACCGCCGGCCCGGTTTATGAAGTAAAACGGGGAATCGTATCGCTTTTCCCCGCGCTTCAAGCCGCCGCAGCCTGCCCCGATCTCGGGCGATTGTCGGCCGCGGGGCCGCAAGAGCGCGCGCTTGAAACTTTAGGGCCGATTCAAGCCGGCTGGGGCGAGACCTACAAAACGGAGCTTTCGAATTTCGAAGTGCTGAAAGATCATTGCCCGTACCGGGCATGGATGCGCTTCGCGCGGGTACCGTTCATCACGGCAGACGGCGCGACCGATCTCAGATTTTCTCGTAGAGGCATGAGAAATTTCGCGGATCTGTCAGGCGGCGATCCGTCGGCTTGCCCGCCCAACATTCCGCCTTGGGTTCCGCCCCGGCTCGACGTGATCAAGCTCGTGGGCGGAGAGGCTTGGTTCGATTAGCGAACGGCGTTGCCGAGCGTACGCAGACGCTGTTCGACGACGTCGGCGAAACCGCGAACGGTGCGCTCATCGCTCGAGCTCGAGAGCTGGTTCACCTTGCGGTCGGAGTACGCGGCTCTGAACGCGTCTTCGATTTGCGAGCGGCTCAGGCCGGCAAGCAGCTTGTACAGCCAGCGTGCGTGCTCAACCGGGATCGACTGAAAGTATTCGGAGTCTTTGCCGCGATGGAGCAGACGCAGACGGCCGCCCGAGACGCCGCCGATGAAGGGCTCGACGCGGTAGTCGCCGAGATCCCACTTCGAGTGCCCGCCGCCGCCGGCTTTGCCGAACGTGCCGCCGAGATCGCCGATCATGTACCAGTTGTACACTTGGCCATTCGAGTAGGTGACCGATTGAACTTTATTGTTGTCGGTCTTCGTGTCGAAGTTCGAGGTGAGCACGTTCATCAGGAGCAGGCCTGAAAACTCTTTCGTGCCGACGAACGGATGACTGTTCCATTTCCACTTCTTGAAATTCTTCGTCGCCGTCACGCCGGCTTCTTTGTGGTCGGTCTCGAAGCGCGCGTCTTTGAAGCGGCCCCGTGAGTCGACAAAGCCGGCCGTGCGCTGAAGATTGCTCGCGCCGGTGATCACGCCGGCCGGTACGAAGTAGGCATGATCGGTGCGGTAGCCCGCGGCCCAGAAAAAGCGCGTGGCGGCGACTTCCGAGTGAACTTCGTCATCGAACTTCACGCCCCACTTCACACCGCGGCTGTCGACCACTTTGAGTTTCGGGTTCGTACCGTGCGTGTCTTCTTCAATGAACTTGAACGGACCGACCGGGCGCTGAGCTTCGCCGCCAGAGCCCCAGAACATATCGAGCTGTTGAACGGGCGCAGGCTGACGCCACATCGCGGGTGTGCCGCTCGGAACGGATTGCGCGAACGACGCGCTGGCAAACATCGCCACCAGGAGAGAAAAAACGTGCTTCAAGATAACCCCCAAGAATGTGAAATCGGATTGAAACCAATCCTAGAAAAATTAACCCGGTGCTTCTTTCTCAGGAGTGGCGCTCCCCGTCAAATTTCGCAGCTGACGGCGGGCGTTAAGGATAAATCCTTCAAATTTCTGGGGTCTTAGTGACTCGGGCGAGCTGAAATGAAACCGCCCCGGGGAGGACCGGTTCTTGGCTTCAGAGCGAAGGAGCGGGCCTCCCGTAAGAACAGGCCCGTCAGCTCTTAGTCTTTGAACTTCGCGACGTTATCGCGATTCTCGAAGTACACGACGCTTCCGTCTGGGCGCGCGGCGATGACGGCTTTCGCCTTGTCGATGGTCTTCTTAGAAACCGGGTCGACCGCTTGGCGGGCTTTCACGTCGGTGGCGAGCGTCTCTTTGCACATCTCGCAGCACCCGTAATACGTCTTGCCTTCAACTTGCACTGGAATCTGCGCAGCTGAATAAAGCTTGTTGGTGACCATGCAGACTTTTTTGCTATCTACGATTTTCAATGCCTCGGCGCTCGCGGTTAACCCGGTCAGCATGAGCGCGGCCGCAATAACATAACGAAAAATTGAATTCATGGTTTTCTCCCGTGTCTAAATACGAATGAAAACCCTTTCGGTCACGCCGTCAATGACTCAAACCGCAATCTGAGTGCCTTGCACTGATGCTAGAGCCGTGCGCCAAGCGCTTGCAGGCTCAAGGTCTGAAGTGCCTTCACGCGCTCTACTCCTTTATGCTTGAGCCCCGACGCGTCTTCGTAGTCTTGGCCATCGGTGGATTGAATCACGCGGTTCAGCTCCGGGTCTTGGCGAAGCACGTAATCCCGCCAGCGTGAAAGCTCAAAAAATGACGGATGATTCCAGCCTGCGTGCGCAAAGGCGTACGAGCGCCCGTTGAGTGCCATTCCCCAAGACTCCATGTCTTGGCCCATCAAAACTTCGACCACGTAGCGAAGCTTTGCCACCTGCTCGAGCCGCCGGTCGTGGGTATAGCCCTGA
>DASUEL010000157.1:0-4485 GCA_036275095.1 Bdellovibrionales bacterium | reverse complement strand
ACGCCGAGGGGAGGCGGCTGAGCCACATCGGATTCGAGCCATTTGAGCCAACTGATAAGTGAGTTCGAAACGGGCCCGAAGAACTCCAAAAGAAAACGGGCATGCGAGTATGGAGGTCTAGCGAACTGAGGCTGAACCCATTGCGTAGGAGCCGGGGCTGGCGCCGGCCTGGTGGCTTCACCGCAACGAGGGGCCGCTTCCGCTCGCGGGGCAATCGCGGCCGAGACTAGGGCGAAAGTGAGAAGCGTTTTAATAGCGCGCACGCCAATATTGCCAGCAATTTTCGAACCACGGGCCTATCGAACGTGTTGTGGCTCAACCTGCCGAACTTTTTGATAAAAGGCGTTTTTTCGCGTGAGAAACGGCTTATAGTTGAGTCACGCATGAACGTTTCGTTTCTAATGCCGATCGCCCTATTCTGCTTGTTGGCGCACGGAGCGCGGGCCGAGGAGCCCGTCGAAGGTGTCCCCAGCGGCGGGAGGCCACGCTGCGAAGGCAAGCTGGCGGACGGAAAGCGCGAAGGTGTCTGGACCTGCCATTACCCGAACGGCAAAAAACACAGCGAGATGGCCTACAAGGCCGGAAAGAAAAACGGCCTTACGTCATTCTGGCGCGAAGACGGCACTCGTGATTTTACCTCCTATTGGAAAGACGGCTATCTGCACGGCACGAACACGATCTTCGACAAATCCGGCAAGCGAGTGCGAGCGGCCGGGTTCAAGCGGGGGCGGCTTCATGGCTGGATACGCGAGTGGACCCCGGAGGGCCGGCTTGTTCTCGAGTCGCAGTACGAAGAGCAGCGGATGCACGGAGTTTCGCGAGAGTTTTACGGCAACGGCCGCCGTAAAGTTCAGTGCGAGTACGTACGCGGCGAATTGAAAGGCCCGTGCAAGTTTTGGAATGAAGACGGCAGCCCGATGACCGAGCCTAAGCCGAGCGCAACGCCTTCTTCAGGCGGCTGACTTTCTGCGGGAGGTCTCCCGAAGGGGCGCCGTAACGGCAAGCCTCCCACTCTTTGAGCCAGTCTCTCCAGTGAGCCGCTCTTTTGGGCTCGATTCGCTCGAGTTTGCGAACGATGGTCGCTGGCGCTTCCCAGTTTTCGGTCATGACGCCTGCGGCGTGCAGTTTCTTGCGGGCTCGCGCGAACAGCTCGGCCAGTTCGTCGCGCGATCGCGCGCGGCGTTTCGCGACGACATAGAAATAAAGCGCGCCGCCCGCGAGAATGAGCGCGACAGCGAGCCAGAGCGCGAGGCGCTGATTTTCGTCGACGCCGAGCTTTTCAAGAATGTCCTGCTGAAAGCTGAAATCGAACTCGAGCAGAAATTGAGTCACCCTGAAATCAAATGCCTCGTAAGCGGCGCGAAGAGCCCAATACTGCCGGCCGAGAAATGACGAGCGATCCAAGAGCGCGGGCCCCGCTGCAAGATTTTGATATTGGTTGAAGTACGCTTCCGCACCGAGCCGCAGCCGCTCGGGTGCGACCACCGATACCGGGTCGACACGGACCCAGCCGCGGCCGGGAGAGAAATACTCGGCCCACGAGTGAGCGTCGCGATTCTTGATGATGATGAAGCCGCCGAGCTCGTTTATCGCGCCACCTTGAAACCCGGACACGACTCGCGCCGGTACCCCCGCAAGGCGCATCATCGTAGCGAAGGTCGCAGCGTAGTGCTCGCAAAAACCCTTCTTGTGAGTGAACAAGAAATAATCGAGCGAATCCTCGGGAATGACCCCGGGTTGAAGCGAATAGGTGTAGCCCTCGTTGAGAAACCTGTTCATGAACGCGGCCGCGATCGCGTCGGGTCCTTGGTTGGCGGTTTTCACTTGTCGCACGTACTCGAGAGTCTTTGGCCAGCGCTCCGGGTTTTCGACACGGGTCCAAAGCTCCGCTTCGCCATCGAGCCGCGCGAGCGGCGCGAGCGTGGATCGTGCTTTGTACACCGTGCGGCTGAACAGGCTTCGGCTCGCTGAGAGCACGCCCTTCTGGTCTCTCCGGATCGTGTTGTAACGTTGATCAGTTACCCATTCCGCGGCGACCGGCAAGTCCAGCGCGAAAAGCCACTTCGCCTTTTGCGGTTCAAGCGTGACGATTTGTTCGACGATGCCGGTTTCTTCCGCTTGGGGCGCGGCTTGCGGGCGCGCTTCGTTCTTCCACTTCAGGCCTTCGGAGCGGTCAAGTGCCGCGCCTCTCCAGTAGAGGTTCGAAATGGAGCTGGGCGCCCCCGAAGTAAACGTCACACGCATGACGACTTCATCCGACATCACCATTTGCGCGACCGAGCCCGGGTCGACCGAGTCTGAAAAGCCAGACGTCGCGTTACCTTGTGGATTTAACCCGAGGCCGAAGGTTTGAACGGAGAGGCGCGGAAACACGACGAAGTTGAGAAGTCCGATCGGTAGCCCGATCAGAAACAGCTTCACGACACCGCCCGTGATCGTGAGCAAGCCCGACGCCTTCTCGCGAAGCTCGTTCAACACCGTTAATGTGATGATGCTGAGAACGATCGTAATCAAGCCAGCCGCAATGAAGAACGTCGACTGCTCGAACAGTTGAAGGCTGCCGGCGAGTAGCCAGCAAATGATGGTTACGATGAAAATGTCGCGCTGGCTGACCGTCTCCAGAAGTTTCAAACCGCCCAGTAAGAGCAGCATCGACGTGGCGGGTTCGTAACCGTTGAGCGAGGTGAACTGAAAGAAGACGGCGGCAGCAGAGAATGCGACCAGGCCGTATCGCGCAAAACGTGTCGGCAGACTGTAGCCATACTCGTCATGTGCGTAGCGCCAGCCGAGAAAAAGCAAAAGCAGCAAGGGCACCCATGCGGGCAGCACGAAAAGCAGCGGCACAGCCGCGGTCAGCAGCAGAACCGTAAGATGGCGGCCCGCGAGCGGGTGCAGCTCATGACGCCTGGGATTCGTGCTCATATACTCCGAGCTCCTCCAGGCATTTTATCGCGTGCGCCGAGCCGCTTCCAAACGGGATGGACTTCGGCCCTAGCTTCAGCGCGAAAGTCTGATTTTGCGCGTGGGCCTGCTTCACCCAGAGCGACAACTGAGAGAGGCGCGATTCGGTCTCTCCCTGGAGCTTAGAAAAGTCGAAGTACAAGGACTCCGGATGTGCGCCTTGGAAATTCTTGGTCATCCAAGGCCGGCCCCGCGACACGGCTTTCCAATCGATACGCCGCCACGAGTGGCCGGCCTCGAAAGTTTTGTGCCCCGAGAAGTCGTCACCCTCGCCGGCCGAACGAGATTGGCCTCGATCGTTACTTTGAACCGGGTCGGGAACGGGCGCGGGACCAGCGGGCTTCGGATAGCCGACGTATTTTTGGTTCAGCTGAATGTAGCCCCAAGCCCAAAAGAGGCCGACGGGTGCGGTCGTTCCGATGCGTATCCGCCTGAGAGTGTGCTGGCCGCGGGCCTTCACCTCGAGGTGCGCGACGCAAAGCCCTTGGTCGCCGCCGCCGATCGAAAATTTTTGGGCGATGTCGGAGTTCGGAGAAATCTCGATATTCGAGATTCGCCGTTTTGAATTGTTTCGCAGCAAGACACGGAGCTCGGTGAGGGAGCCGGCGAAACCGCTCGAAATTTCGGCGCGCACGAACTCAAGGGCCTTTAGGTTTCTGTGGGTTTCGATCATCAGTGCGAGCAGTAGGCTGGCGGCCGTAAATGTAATGAGAAAGATCGAGTTATTCGTATAAATGATTCCGGCGGTGAGCATGACGGCCAACGAAGCCGCAGCCATCAGCCCGAAACGAGTGGGAATGATGTAGATCTTCATCGCACCGGAACCGAAAGAACGAGGTCGCGCGCGGTCGCCATCGGCGAGCGCTCCTGCAGACTCTCGCGCAGCCACCAGAGACGGTGGTTGATCACGGCCGGGGCCGTGGCCTGCACGTCTTCAGGAATGACCATCGATCGGCCCTCCATGAACGCCCACGCGCGCGCGGCCTTCATGATTCCTAGGCCCGCGCGCGGAGATAAGCCCTGCTTGCCGTGCTCGCGGCTTTTCGCCAGTATGTCGAGCACGTAGTCGGCGATCGCCTTCGACGCGTGAACCCTTCCGGCGGCGTCCTGCATGGCGAGGAGCGTATCAGCGGACCATCCCGAATTGAATTTTTCGATCAACGATGTGCGCTCCTGACCAAGCAACAGCGCCCGTTCGGAATCACGATCGGGATAACCGATCTCCATTCGCATCAAGAAACGATCGAGCTGTGACTCGGGGAGCGCGAAGGTGCCGGTTTGTTCGAGTGGGTTCTGCGTGGCCACTACGAAAAACGGTTTCGGCAGCTCGTAGGTGCGGCCGTCGGAGGTGACCTGGCCTTCTTCCATAGCTTGCAAAAGGGCGCTCTGAGTCTTGGGCGTCGCCCGATTGAGCTCGTCGGCCAGCAAAAAATTCGAAAAGACGGGGCCCTTATGAAATGAAAACGTACCGGCTTTCTGATCGAAAACCGAAGTGCCGGTGATGTCGGCCGGGAGCAAATCGTT
>DASUEL010000156.1:0-7254 GCA_036275095.1 Bdellovibrionales bacterium | reverse complement strand
CGCCACGAACAGCGGTCCTGTCGGCGCGTCGGCCGTAAACGTCGGCTCAGGCTGAGGCTCGCTTGGCGCCTGCGCTTCAAGCGTCTTCACTTCGGCATCTATTGGATCTTGGGCGGGATCTTGAGTGGCAGCTTGAGCCGCGTCGGGTTCGTCGTCGGTGGGCTCCATCGCGACCGGCTCGTCGCTCGGCTCTTCGTCGGGTTCGTCGATCGGCTCGGGCATGTCAACCGGCTCATCCAAAGGCTCATCGTCATCGTCGGGCTCGCGGTCGCCCGCGACATTCAAGAATGGATCTTCGAAATCATCGTCTTCATACGGCACGGCCTGGCAGCCCGTTAAACAAATCCCCAGCAACGCGAGCACAAAAAACTTCTTCATACTCACCTCCCCAACACCCTTTACCTGTTCACGACGGGCCGCGGCCTTTCTTAGACATTTTCTTTGCCTGACGTGGCGGCGCTTCGTAGCCTATTGAAACCTCTCAGCATTACCGGAGACTCCGTGACGGCTCTTCACTGGGCGAACAAATGGATTCAAGAGTATGGCGGGCGCCTGCTCCGCTACGCCAAAAAGCTTTTGGGCAACGAAGAGCTCGCGCAAGAGGTCGTACAAGATACTTTTCTAAGATTTCTGAAGATGAAACGTGAAGATATTGAGGACAAGCTGCCCGAATGGCTGTTTCACGTGTGCCGCAACAGGGCCATAGATGTGATGAGACGAAAGAAACCGGGTGTATCAATTGAAGACGCCGAGCTCAAAGATACGAGCTCGAGCGCGCTCGAGCTTCTCGAGGGCAACGAGCGCGTGCGCAAAATGCTCGGCGAGATCAACAAGCTCCCGAAGGCGCATCAGGAGATCATTCGCTTGAAGTTTCAAGAGGGCTTGAGCTACGAGCAAATCGCGAAAGTCACGGGACTCTCGTCGTCGAACGTCGGCTTCATTTTGTCGACATCGCTCAAGAAAGTGCGTGAAGGCTTAGGCGGCTACGCCGACGAGAAAGGAGGCCGCGGTGGCAAAAATTGACGAAATCCGCCAGGCCCAGCTTCTCAACTACGCGCTCGGGGAGTCGACGCCCGCCGAGCGCGCCGAGCTCGAACGGCTGCTCAAAACCGACGCTGCCTTGCTCGCCGAGCTCGAAGAGATTCGCGCGACCATAGGTCTTGCCGAAGAGGCGCTTTTGCGCGAGCCCATTCCAAAGCTTCCGCCCCGAATGCTCGAGCATTTGCGCTCCGAAATGCAGCGCAGGCCCGAGCGCGCGCCGGGACTTTTCGGATTTTCAGCCAATCGCTATGTGGCTCTGGCCGCGGCCGCCGTGCTCGTCATCGTGGTGGGTGTCGTATTCCGCAACTCGTTGACTGAGGGGCCAGCGCCATTCAAAGTCGCGCGCGAGACTCAACCCGAGCCGCAAATCGAGAGCGCGCCGCCGGCGGGCCTGCTGGATGCCGATGCGGGGGCTGCGCCCGAATCCAAAGAAGACGCGATGCCGATCGGGCAAAAAATCGAGGCGTTCATCATCGCGGGCTCTCAAAACGATTTCACGTTGACGGTGGCGCAAGAGCTCACGAAAGGCGTGCCCGCACCCGCGGCACCCGGAGCGGAGCTGGCCAAAGACACGGCCCAGGGCGTGCCGAAGGCCGCGATGAAAAAGTCAGCGCGCTCCGACAATGCGCCCGCGGCGCCCGAGGAGAACGCGGCCGAAGGCGCCGGTGCCGAAGCGCCGCGAGCGCGCCCGGCCCGCATCGCCATGATGGCCACCGCGATTACCATTCCATCGACGGATTCGCTACTGGCCCTTCGTGGAAGCGAATCCGCGATGGCCGACTGCCTCCGCGACGGCTTCGAGGCCGACGCGCTTCTGACCGTTCGGGTCACAATCGGCGTCGGCGAAACTCCGTCTAAAGTCGAGACGGTCTCGGCCAACAAGATGCCTCTGCGCGACCGCGCGTGCATCGCCGAAACCGTTGAAAATACGAAGTTTACAGGTGCGCCTGAGGGCGCGAGTTTCACGCTGACGATCAAGCCGCTCGAAAATTAAAGAATTTTTCTAAGAAGCCCGGGCGTGGCGCGTGAAGCTTAATGAACCGAATAGGAGAACCCGCATGGCTAAGTTTTTTGTCGTACTACTGACCATGATCGCATTCACCGTTTCGTGCGCGACCTCAAAAAAGCGCATGTCTGAGGAAGACGCCGGGGCCGCCGGAAATGCGCAATATGAAGCCGCGGAAAACGAAGCCGCGGCGGAGGAGGTAGACGAGGCGGAGGATTTAGCCGAGTCCAGCGTAGGACCCGAAGCGCTCCAGTCGTCCGTTCCCGCGCCGGTTAAAGCCAAACAGCGCGCGGCCCCAGACCGTCAGGCTCTTCGCGAAAAGAAGCTGGAGCAATCCGCCGCCGATAGCGCGGCCGCTGAGGGCGAGTACGGCGGCACCGAAGCGTACGACGCAATCACCGACAACGCCTTCATCGAAACTCTCGCCGATCCAGTCTCCACGTTTTCAATCGACGTCGATACGGCTTCCTACGCAAATGTCAGGCGCATGTTGAACCAAGGGCGCTTGCCCCCAAAAGACGCCGTTCGTATCGAGGAGCTCATCAATTATTTTCCCTACACGTACAAAGCGCCCGGGGGCCGCGACCCCATCAGCGTTCATGTCGAGACGGCGACGGCCCCGTGGAGCTCGAGCGGCCGGCTCGTGAAGATCGGGCTGAAAGGCAAAGACCTCAAGCGTGACGACGTGAAGCCGTCAAACCTCGTGTTTTTGATCGACGTTTCGGGCTCCATGAACGATGAAAACAAGCTGCCGCTGCTCAAGCGCGCGTTTCGCAAGCTCGTCGAAAATCTCGAGGGCCGCGATCGCGTCTCGATCGTCGTTTACGCCGGCGCCTCGGGCGTCGTGCTCGAGCCCACAACCGCCGACAAAAAAGCTGAGATTCTCAATGCCCTCGACAAGCTCGAGTCCGGCGGCTCCACCAACGGCGGCGACGGGATTCAGCTCGCGTACAAGCTCGCGCAGCGGAACTTCATGCGTGACGGCAACAACCGTGTGATCTTGGCGACCGACGGCGATTTCAACGTCGGGGTCACCGGCAAAGAGGCGCTCTCTCAGCTCATCAAACAGAAGGCCGACAGCGGCGTGTACATCACGGTGCTCGGCTTCGGCATGGGTAACTACAAAGACTCACTCATGGAGACGATCTCAAAAGACGGCAACGGAAACTATTTTTATATCGACACCGTTCGCGAGGCTGAAAAGGTTCTGGTCAATCAGCTGAGCTCGACGCTGTTCGCGATCGCCAAAGACGTCAAGATTCAAGTCGAGTTCAATCCGGTCTTCGTCAAATCGTACCGCCTGATCGGGTACGAGAACCGCATGCTCGCGGCGCAAGATTTTGACGACGACCGCAAGGACGCGGGCGAGATCGGCGCGGGTTTCACGGTCACGGCCCTCTACGAAATCGTTCCGCAAGACAGCGTTCGTGGCGGCGCCGGCGACATGATGAAAGTCAAAATGCGCTTCAAGCGGCCTGAAGACTCGACGAGCCAGTTGCGCGAGTTTCCAGTTAAGCCCCAGGTGTTGGCTCTCGAATCGGCGTCGAGTGACTTCCGTTTTGCGAGCGCGGTCGCCGAGTTCGGGCTCGTGCTTCGTAACTCACCGTACAAAGCGGACGCCAATCTGCGATCAGCGCTCAAGCGCGCCGAAGCCGCGCTAGGCCACGACGATGGCGGCTACCGCCGCGAGTTCGTCGGCCTCGTCCGGCGGGCGATGGAGCTTCAGGGCCGGCCGCTGGCGACGTCCTACCTAGACGACTGATAAGACGACGGCCGATGTTCGCATCGGCCATTCCATAACAACCAAGAAAAACAAAAGGGGATCGTATGCGCTCTCAAGGAACGTCATGGCACTCTATTGCTCTGTTGATCGTACTGCTCACCGGTTGCGCCACCGGCTTCAGCCGCAAAGCGCTCGAAGAACAAGTCGGCGTGGCCTCGCCCGAGTTCAATGAGTCGGATATCAAGACGGCTTATGAAAAGCGGCCCAATCTTCCGAAGCCATTCAAGCTCGGTGTCTATTTCAAAACACCATCATACGCGCGATCGGCTTATGATCCTTCGCCTGCGATTGCGCGCGATTGGCGTTGGTCCGAGAAGGACAAGGCCTTTCTCGACGGCGTGGCGGCGGACCTTAAACAACGCGGGCTCATCGCGGACGTGTTTCCGCTCGTGAGCTCGGTGGTGGGAAGCGATGATCTGAAAGCATTGAGGCTCGTCGCGGCCAAACACCAAGCAGACGCGATCTTGATCGTCAGTGGAGCGGCCGATGTCGACCGCTACGCGAACAACTGGGCGATCACGTATCTGCTTCTCGCGCCTGCGCTGTTCATTCCCGGCTCCCAGGCGGATACGTTGTTTCTCGCTAGCGCGACGATGTGGGATGTCAAGAACGAGTACCTCTATATGACGGCTGAGGCTGAAGGTTTCGCTCACGACAAATACGCCGCCGCCTTCGGCAGATCGAATAAGGAACTGATTGAAGAGGCGAAATTGAAGTCTCTCGCGAGCTTGAGAGAGCAGATCATCAAGCAGGTCGCGGGTAGGCGTCTCTGATCGCGCGGTGTCACGTTGGCGCTGGACTCGGTCTAACCGATTCCGAACTTTTATTTCGCGGCGATTCGGTCTAGCATTTTACCACCGATCAGCAATATGGAGGCTGACAGTGAGACTAGGACGTCGCGAGCTGCTCAAGCTCGGCGTGGCGAACGCCGTGCTTGCGGGTGTGCCACTCAACGCAAAATCAGAAGGTTTGCTCGCCATCCGCCGCGCCGGCCCTTCGGTTTTGCAGGGCGCGACCGACGAAACACGCGCGCAGTTTTCGATCGCGCACGATGCGGGCCTCCCGCTGAATGTCTATGCCGTCAAGGCCGACGGCTCGATGCTGAAACCCGATGCGATCTATACTCATGGATTTCAGGGGCACAACACCATTGTAACGAAAGTGTACGTTTCAGGCCTTGCATTGGGCCAGGATTACAAGCTCGTGCTCGCGCACAAACAAACGGGCGCGCTGATCGAGACGCGGCTCTTCCGCGCGCTCAATCTATCGAAGCCGAATTTCCGCGTCGGCATCTGCTCGTGCATGGATGACTATCGGCACGACGCTCAGATTTGGAACGATCTCGCGGCCTCCGCGCCCGATATTCTTTTCTTCATCGGTGACGCCGTATATGCCGACCGAAAAGTCACCGGCCCAGCGGATCCCGCGGAGCTTTGGCGCCGCTTTTGCGATGCGCGCGCGACGCTTGAATTTTATTTTTTGAAGCGCCTGATTCCGGTGCTCGCAACTTGGGACGATCACGATTTCGGCCACAACAATTCGGGGAAAGAGTATCCATTCGTCGCCGAATCGCAGAAAAACTTCCATATCTTCTTCGCGCAGGACGAAGGGCACTCTGCGCTCGCGGCGCGCGGGCCGGGCGTGAGCCAAGCCCTCAGACTCGGCGGGCAGCAGTTCATTCTGGCCGACTGTCGCAGCTACCGGCTCCCAAAAGGCTCAACTGATCGATTTGCACACTGGGGCCGCGAGCAAGAGACCTGGATTCTCGATCTCGTCCGTTCGCACGCGGGGCCGAGCTGGGTGATGAACGGAAGCCAGATCTTTCCGCAAACTAGCTTTCGCGAAACGATGGCTCGTCAACATGCGGCCAATCTCGCCGGGTTCGTGGCCGAGCTGAAGGAGCTAAAAAAGAAAGTGGTATTCGCTTCAGGCGACGTGCATTACAGCGAAATCTCGCGAATCAAGAGCGAAGTCTTGGGATATGAGACCTACGAAATCACTTCGAGCGCCGTGCACAGCATCGCGCCTCCGGGCTTTCCGGCTACCGCGCTCAACTCGATGAGAATCGTCGGTACCTCGGCGAACAACTTCATTGTGGCCGACACGAGCGCCGCATCGGGCCGCCTGGAGCTCAATGTCACGAGCCTGGGTAAGAACGCCAAGGTTCGCTTCAACCAAAAGCTGAGTGTGTAGCCGCGCGCGGTGGCCCGGATATTCGAAATGTGGTAGACTGCTTCGATGCTCGAGCTTAGACGCCTTGGCCTTTACTGCGCTAAAGGAGATTTTTATGTCGATCCGTCGGGCGCGGTTGACCGCGCGGTGTTGACTCACGCGCATTCCGATCACGCGCGCCGGGGCAGCCGCCAATATTACGCGGCCTCTTCGGGCGTCGGCCTAGTGAAGTGCCGGCTCGGCCCGTCAATCAAGATCGAGGGCATTCCTTTCGGTGAATCTTTCAAGCTCGGCCCTGTGACGCTCTCGTTTCATGCCGCGGGCCACATTATGGGCTCCGCTCAGGTGCGGCTCGAGTGCGATGGCGAAGTTTGGGTGGTCTCGGGCGACTACAAGCGCGAGCCTGACCCGACCTGCGAGCCGTTTGAAGTCGTTACGTGCGACACGTTCGTCACCGAAGCGACCTTCGGAACGCCCAGTTATCGCTGGAAGAAGGGCGAAGACGTCGGCCGCCAGATTTACGATTGGTATCTCGAGAATTCCGAAAAGGGAATCAACACGGTGATCTTCGCGTACTCGCTCGGCAAGACCCAGCGCGTGCTCGGTTTGCTCGAGCCGTACATGAGCCGGCCGGTGTACTGTCATCCGTCCGCACGGGAGCTCATCGCCTGTTACCGCGATGAGGGGTTCAAGCTTGCGGAGAGCCGCTGCATGGGCGAGCTGTCGAGTGAGCATGTACTTGAAGGCGAACTCATCATCGGGCCGCAATCGATGATGTCATCGAAGTACGCGGCCGCCCTGGGTGAGTCCTACAAGACTGCTTTCGCCTCGGGCTGGATGGCGCGGACGAATCATGGCTACGATCGGGGCTTCGTGCTCTCGGATCACGCCGACTGGGACGATCTGGTTCAGACGGTGGTCGACACGCGTGCAAAAACCGTTTTTGTCTTACACAGGGACGGCGCTCTGATCCGTCATCTCAAGACCTTGGGCGTTCGCGCGTTTCCCGCCTCGGCCTTAAGTCCCACCGAGCGCCAAGTTGACCCCGCTCAACTGACCCTTCTTTAGCTCGCGCTTTCACCGGCCCCTCTGGACTTTGGGACCTGGCCGTTGTGGAACACATTAAATTACCTCATCCTGGTAGGGTCTCCGCTGACATATATATTAGGAGTGGGCGCATGAAGACGTGGATCGTAGTGATTTCGTTCGTACTCGTTCAATGCACGACGACGGCCAAGTACAACAGCGACGG